>JAGABK010000086.1 GCA_017614625.1 Spirochaetales bacterium | reverse complement strand
CCGGCCGCCGTCCGCCGCTTTTCCGCATCCGTTTCCAGATTGCTGATCTTTTTGCCGGCGAGATAGGCCTGCGGGGAATCCGAGAACGAAAAAAGCACGATGCGGCTCCCGTCTTCTTCTCTGATCCCGCGCATCTTTGCGAGGATCGCCTGATGGCCCAGATGGAAGCCGTCGAACACGCCTATTGCCACGACGCAGGGGATGCTCTTGAACTTGGGATCGCAGAAAGCGCTTCTTTCCATCATTCCTCCCGCACCTGGCAGATGATCTTCCTTTCCTCTGCCGAACAGACGCACACCGTCTTTCCGGCATCCTTCAGCACCACATACCTGCAGCCTTCAGGGAACCTCTGCAGCACGGAGCCCTTCAGATACCCGTTGGAAGCCTTGAAGGCCTCCTCCGGCGAAACATCGAGTGCCGCCATGCCCGGAAGCCTCTCCAGGAGGGCCTCCCCTATGTTCCCGCTCTCCGGGACCTTTCCGGCAAAACCGTCTGCGGCAGGAAGCGCCTCGGAGACGGAGAACGGCCCGATCTGCGTCCTGTACAGTTCCTTCACGTATGCGCAGCTTCCGCAGAGCCTGCCGATGTCCCTGGCGTACGAGCGGATGTAGGTCCCCTTGGAGACGTGCAGCCTTATCTTCAGAAAAGGCGCCTCCCACGAGAGGATCTCCGCTTCATGGATGATGACGCTGCGCGGCGGAAGGTCGACCTCCTGCCCGCTTCTTGCCATCCTGTAGCTTCTCTTTCCGTCCACATGCAGGGCGCTGTAGATCGGCGGAACCTGCATCTGGGGACCCGTGAGAGCCGAAACGGCGGCGGAGACAGCTTCGAAGGACGGAACGGGACCGGTCTGGATTACCTCACCCTCCGGATCGAGCGTGTCGGTCGTGCGGCCGAACTCGATCAGGGCCTCGTAGGTCTTGTCCAGACCCATGAAGGCCGGCACCAGATGGGTGTAGCATCCGCACAGGACTATCATCAGTCCGTGGGCGAACTTGTCCAGAGTCCCGCAGTGTCCGCTCTTTCTGTTAATCTCCCGCTTGATACGGCCAAGGCAGTCGAAGGATGTGACCCCGGCTGCCTTGTCTGCAAGCAAAATGGCGTTTCTGCCCATAATCTGTGGATTCTTCCTCAGTCCTTCTTCAGGCTTTCCAGAAGAGCGTCTATCCTCGCGGCGTCGCGCTCGGTGGTGTCCGCCACGAAGGAGAGCCTGGGAGTGTTCTTGGTCTTCATGACCTTCGCGATGCGCCCCTGGATGAATCCCGCGGCGTTCTGAAGGGCCTTGACCGAGCTCTCAAGCTGGCCGTCCACCAGACACGAGACATAGACCGTCGCGTAGGCGTTGTCCCGCGACAGGGAGATGTCCCCAGCGCTGGCGAACCTGCTCAGCCCGGGATGCTTTATCTCCCCGTTGACGATCAGGGTGTTGATTATCTCAAGTATCCTTGCCTCGTTCCTGCTCTGGATGTAGTCGCCCATCAGATGTACTCCCCTGTGTCCTCGAGCTTCCTCGCCTTCTCCTGGATCTCGACGAACTCGAAGGTGTCACCCACCTGCAGGTCCTGGAAATCGGCGATTCCGATACCGCACTCGAATCCCATGGCCACTTCGCGGACATCGTCCTTGAAGCGCTTGAGAGATGTGATCCTGACCAGGTCGTGGTTGATCTGGATGTTCTCGCGGATGACGCGGCAGAAGTTGTTGCGCTTCACGCTGCCGCTTGTGATGTAGCATCCGGCGACAAGACCGACCTTGGGCACCTTGAAGACCTGTCTGACCTCGGCGGTACCGACATCGACCTCGGTGCGCTCGGGACTGAGCATGCCTTCCATGGCAGCTTTGACGTCATCGACCACATTGTAGATGATGTTGTACTTGCGGATCTCGATCTTCTCGGCGTCCGCGCGGGCCTGTGCCTTGGGCGTGGGCCTGACGTTGAAGCCGATGACAAGAGCCGGGTTCTCCGATGCGGAGGCCAGGTTGATGTCGTCCTCGATGATGGCACCGGCCGCTGCACGGATGACGCGCACGCGGATCTCGGATGTCGAAAGCTTCTCCAATGCAAGCTGGAGGGCCTCGACGGAACCCTGGACATCGCCCTTGATGATGATGTTGAGTTCCTTGACCTCGCCTTCCTGGATGGCGGCGTTGAGGGTCTCGAGGGTGACCTTCTTGAACTTGCTGGCCTGGTTCATGCGCTCAAGCTCCTGGCGCTTGGTGCCGATCTGGCGGGCCTGCTTCTCGTTCTCGCAGACCTGGAACGGATCGCCTGCCGAGGGAACGTCCGAAAGGCCGATGACCTCCACCGGGGTGGACGGGCCGGCGCTCTGGATCTTCTGTCCCTTGTCGTCGAACATGGCCCTGACGCGGCCCGGATAGATACCGGACACGTAGTAGTCGCCCTGCTTGAGCGTACCGCGCTGGACGATGACCGAAGCCACGATACCGCGGCCCTGGTCGATCCTGGCTTCCAGGACCTTTCCTTCGGCCCTGCACTTCGGATTGGCCCTGAGATCCATCATCTCCGCCTGAAGAAGGATGGTGTCCAGAAGGTCCTCGATGCCGATCTT
>JAGABK010000085.1 GCA_017614625.1 Spirochaetales bacterium | reverse complement strand
TGGACCAGACCCGCGGATGGTTCTACACGCTGACGATCATGGCCACGGCGCTTTTCGACAAGCCGGCTTTCATGCACAACGTCACCAACGGAATCATCCTGGCCGAGGACGGCGAGAAGATGTCCAAGAGCAAGGGCAACTTCACCGATCCCATGATCCTGGTCAACAAGTTCGGAGCCGACTCGCTGCGCTTCGCACTGATGAACAGCGCCGCCGTCCACGCCGACGACGTCAAGTTCTCCGACCAGATGGTCAAGGACGTTCTCAAGAGCCTTATCCTGCCGCTGTGGAACTCATATTCGTTCTTCGTAACTTATGCCAACCTCGACAATTACGAGCCGGACGACACTCCGTTCGGAAAGCTCCGCAATCCGCTCGACCGCTGGATGATCTCCGTGCTTGAGGAGCTGACGGCCAACATGGACGACGCTCTTTCCAACTACGACATCCAGAGAGCCTGCGGCTACCTGGTCGCCTTCATGGACAAGCTGAACAACTGGTACATCAGGCGCAGCAGAAGGAGATTCTGGAAGAGCGAGAACGACGGCGACAAGAAGATGGCCTACAACACGCTGTACAAGGTGCTCATGACCTTCATCAAGCTGGCATGTCCGGTCATCCCGTTCATCACCGAGGAGATCTACCAGAACCTCAGGAAGCCCGGAGACCCGGAGAGCGTACATCTGTGCGACTACCCGGTATACGACAAGGCCCACAGGGACTACGTGCTCGAGAACATGATGGACCTGACCATCCAGGCCATCAGCATGGGAAGGGCGCTCAGGAGCGCTCACAACCTCAAGACCCGCCAGCCGCTTAAGAAGCTGTTCCTCGTCGACAGGAACGAGGAGGACCGCAAGATCCTCTCCGGCATGTCGGACATCATCGCCGAGGAGCTCAACGTCAAGAGCGTCGAGATCAACTCGGAGGAGACCGACCTGGTCGACTACACGGCCAAGGCCAACTTCAAGGTCCTGGGCTCAAAGCTCGGAAAGGCCATGAAGGAAGTCGCCGCCAAGATCCAGCAGCTTAAGAGCGACAAGATCGCCAAGATCCTCGAGGGCCACACCGAGAAGATCGGTTTCGGCGATGACCAGCAGGTCGAGATCTCAACGGACGACCTTGTCATCCAGAGGAACGAGAAGGAGAACCTCAAGGTCCTCAACGAAGGCCGCCTGACAGTCGGTTTCGACACCGAGGTCGACCAGACCCTCCTGAACGAAGGCCTTGCGCGCGACATCATCAGAGCCATCCAGACTCTCAGGAAGGAAAGCGGATTCGAGGTCTCGGACCGCATCGTCCTGACGATCGGAGGCGACGATGAGGTCAGGGCCGCCTACGAACAGTTCAAGGACATGATCGGATCGGAGACCCTCTCCATAGAGTCCTCGTTCGATCCTGACCTGGACGTTCCCGAGAACGACTTCGGCGTGAAGCTGAAGATCCGCAAAGCATGAGCCGATGAGAAAGACCGCCGTCCTGATCCTGCTTGCACTGCTGCTCCTGCTGTGTTCCTGCGTCACCAAGCTGCCGTACGGAGACCAGGAGTACATCCAGGCGCTGGGATTGGACGGCGAGTTCGTCATAACGGTCAACGCGGAGCTTCTCGATCTGGACGAGTACGTGTCCTCAGACGACACGGGCGTCAACTACATCAAGAACCGCATGACAAGGCTCTCCGTGGCCCTCTACGACAGCAAAGGCACATCCGGACCCGTCGTGGAGGACTTCTCGGAATACGACTACTACGGCGCCATAGAGGGCTCCTTCTCCAAGACCCTCGTCAACAGCGCCCTCACGCTGGGCTCGCTCTTCAGCCCCTTCAAGGACCCGGCCACCAAGCTCAAGTTCTACGCCGACAGCGCCAGCGGCATCGAGGCCGCAATCCCCGCCGACGGCATCATCCTGTTCTCATCCACAGACGTGGTCGACACCTACAACCGCACCTTCACCTCCGACCGCGAGGTCCGCATCTCGAAGGACGACGCCGAAAAGCTCTACGCCTCGCAGATCGGAATCTACGTCGCCAACCCCAGGGCCATGATCGACCTGGGCTTCGACATCTCCGAGACCGCGCTCAACAACATCTCCTCGATCCTCATGGTCCTGGACGATGGCGTCGTGTCCATCGACTTCCGCCTGAAGACCGAGGACCTCGCCGAAAGCTTCGCCGTCATCGTCAAGGCCTCGTATGTGGGCAATCTGAGAAGGGAAGGCAAGAAGCTGGACATAGCCGCACTGCGCGAGATGTTCGTGCAGGAGCTAGATACTGTGCAGGTGAAGGGAATGCCCCTTACTGAGGAACAGGAAGAGTCCATCCTCGCGATCACAAATTCGCTGCTGGACCTTCTCTGAAGACATCTATATCCAGTCGGATCCGCTCAATAGATCATTATCGCATTGTTTGATTTGTTTGAATTGTTCGCATAATTGGCATTGTTTGCATCATTGCCCATGAGTGCCATGATCGGCATCATTGTCATGAGTGTCATCATTGCCCATGAATGATGTGTTCCTGGCAGATTCCGTTGTGATTCGTTGTTATTCGTGACACTCGTAAGCGTCCTGCGCACCGTGACCGCAGTAGCATTCAATGCAATTCCTCGTATTTCCTCAGCGTCCTCATCCTCCTCAACTTCCTCATCCTCCTCATCCTCCTCGACATCATCGACATGATGAACCAGAAGCAAGTCAATTTGGAATTATCAGAAGCTGATATGCTCGAGAGCCTCGTAGATCGGTCCTGAGGGACGCAGAATGCTCTTGTACAGCGTAATTCCGCTCGCAGGGAACGGAACATGGTCGACCTCGATGGAGTTGATCCTGGTCGTCCTGAGGTCCACGCGGCGGCCCAGCGTAATGTGGGCGCGGAAGGGCTTGTCGTCGAAGGGGATGCGCACATCCCATGCGGCGCGGTAGACGTCCTGGGCAAGGGAGAGAAGGGTGTTGTCCCTCTCGGTGGAGCAGAACACCGTCGCCGATTCCGGCTGGGCGAAGAAGCCGAGCCTGCAGAGGCGCAGGTCGAAAGGCTTGTATTTCTCCGCAACACCCTCCAGGACGCGGCATAGGGCATCGGCCTGGACGGCTGTGATGTCGCCGAGGAAGGCCAGCGTCATGTGGTACATGTCCGGCGAGGGATAGGAGCCCCGGCACTGGGACTTGAGGATACCTGCCAGGCGGGAGAGCTCGCGGCGGGCCTCGTCGTTCACGTCGAGGGCGAGGAATGCGCGGAAGGTCTGTTCGCGGCCGAAGTTGCGCGGCCTGTGGTCGTGGGTCCTGTCAGACATGGTAGCTTATCTCGAACTCCTCGGCTTCGTCGACGCATTTCTGGAGGATGTCGTCTATCTCCATGTCGGAGAAGGATTTCTTTTCCTGTTCGACTTCGGGACGGACAAGCGGATGCTTGGGGCTGAAGATCACGCAGCAGTCGTCGAAGGGCAGGATGCTCGTCTCGTAGGTGCCGATCTGGCGGGCGGTGGAGATGATCTCCTCCTTGTCCATGGCCACAAGCGGGCGCAGGACGGGGATCTCGGACATGCTGTTGGTGAAGCACATGCTCTCAAGCGTCTGCGAGGCGACCTGGCCCAGGGCTTCGCCGGTGACAAGGACCCTGCATTCACGCTTCTTCGCAATCATGTTGGCTACCTTCATCATGCAGGCGCGCATCATGAGGGTGTGCTCCTCTTCCTTGGAATGGTCCTTGATCCAGAGCTCGCATTCGGTGAAGTTGACGACTATCAGATTGGTGCCCTGGTTGTACGGGGCGATGATCTGCGCCAGGTCCTTGACCTTCTGGAGCGCCATGTCGGAGGTGTAGGGGTAGGCGTGGAAGTACAGGCAGTCCTGCTTCAGGCCGCGCTTGGCCATCCTCCAGCCGGCGACGGGCGAGTCTATGCCGCCTGAAAGCAGCAGAAGGCCCTTGCCTGCGGTTCCGACGGGAAGTCCTCCGGGTCCTGCGACGGGCGATGTATACATGTAGACCTTCTCGCGCACCTCGACGCGAAGCTCCTTCTCCGGATTCTTCACTTTGACCTTCATGTCGGGATAGCGGTCAAGGACGACGCCGCCCAGCTCGGACTCGATCTGGTAGCTGTTCATGAAGAATTCCTTGTCGGCGCGCCTGCATTCGACCTTGAAGGTGCCGCAGCCGTCGGAGAAGGGCTCCTTCTCGATCAGGGCCTTGGCGTTGGCCACCATCTCGTTCCAGTCCTTGCTGCAGACCAGGGCGCGGGAGAAGCCCACGACGCCGAAGGTGGTCTTGAGGGTCTTCACGACGGTCTCCTCGGGGCAGTCCTTGGCCACGTAGAGGTAGAAACGGCCTTTCTCACGCGTCAGAAGGCTTCTGTGCGGGTGGATCTTGAGCTTGATGTTGTTCTTCAGCTTCTTCTCGAAGAAGTTGCGGTTCAGCCCCTTGAGCGATATCTCGCCCAGGCGGATGAGGTAGAGGTTCATGTCGTCCGTATCGTAGTTCTTCATCTTCAGTTCCTGTTTGTTCCCAAGTCCGACGCGGCTTCGCCCAGGGCTTTGCAGAGCGAGCGGACCTCGTCGGCCGTGGTTCCGGCGCCCATGGAGATCCTGATGCTGCTCATCCTGTCCTGCGGCTGCACGTTCATGGCAGCCAGGACGCTTTCGGCCTTGCCCCTCGAATTGGAGGAGCAGGCGCTGCCCGATGAGAGGCAGAAGCCCTTGTCAGCCATCACGCGGAGGAAGACCTCCGACGGAGTCGGCTTGACACAGATGTTTATGATGTAAGGAGATAATGGCTTGCCCGAATCGCAGGAGGGAGAGATCAGTGTATAGCCGGATGCAAGGGTTGCAGCCTCAATCTCCTTCCTGAAGGAAAGCAGTTTCCCGTATGTGTCCTCCATGTTTCCGAGGGCTTCCTCGAGCGCCGCGCGCATGGCGCAGATGCCTGCGAGGTTCTCTGTTCCGGCGCGGAGTCCTTTCTCCTGGCCGCCGCCGCGCGAGAGCGCCGAGAGTGCCTTGTTGCGGTTGTAGAGGATGCCCACGCCCCTGGGGCCGCGGAAC
>JAGABK010000084.1 GCA_017614625.1 Spirochaetales bacterium | reverse complement strand
CGGAACCGTCCCGCATCTAAACAAGGGCCTCTGCCACGCCAAGTGCCCCACCCGCGAAAGCTTCGCAAAGCTCATCGTCGGCATCCACGAGACCATAAAGCCCGCCTACTGCGTCATGGACGGCATCATCGGCATGGAGGGAGCGGGACCGGCCAACGGAACGCCGAGGCCCCTGAACCTCCTTCTGGCCTCCGACGACTGCTTCGCCATGGACACCGCCCAGGCCACGATAATGGGCTACCAGCCCGGTGACATCTTCATCCTCAACGAAGCGAAGATCCGCCATCTCCTGCCCAAGGAGACCGTCTATCCGGTCCTGGACGCCAAAGACCTGGTGGTCGATGACTTCGAGAGGATCCCGATCCGCAAGAAGACCCGCTTCATCCGCTCGCTGGTCATCCCCTTCATCTCCACAAGGGCCCAGAGACGCAAGCAGAGGAAGGAACCTGCCCCGCAGTTCAACGACGAAAAGTGCATCAGATGCCTCAAATGCGTCAACATCTGCCCCGCCAAGGCCCTCACGCTGCAGGATGTGCCCGGTGCCGATGAAAATACGCCCGCCTCAAAGAAGAAGCATGTGGTCTGCGACTACTCGGCTTGCATCAGATGCTACTGCTGCCACGAGATGTGCCCCGTGAACGCTATCCATGTGGAGAACAAGTAGGATGGTCCGCACCTACCTGCTGACGGCGCTGCTCGGAATCGTCCCGGTCTCCGAGCTCAGAGGGGCCATACCCTTTGCGTACTTCAACGGAGTGCCCCTGTGGCTGTCCGCAGTGATCGGCGTGCTGTCCAACGCCCTGGTGCCGTTTCTGGGCTTCGTCTTCCTGGCCACTCTGCACAGACTTCTGGACAAATGGGGCGTCTACCACAGGTTTTTCGAGAAGACAGTCGAACGCGCACGCAACAAGGTGGGAGACAAAGTTCGTAAGTACGGCTTACTTGGACTTATGTTGTTTGTGGCTATACCTTTACCGATTACAGGCGCATGGACCGGAACCATCGGAGCTTGGATACTGGGACTGGATAGGAAGAAGAGCATACTATTCATCCTCCTGGGCGTGCTGATAGCCGGAATCATAGTCACCACGGTGGTGTACACCGGGGCCGGAATAGCCAGCCTGTTCACCAAGGAAGTCAATATACAATAAGGATTTGCTTTAGTTAGTAAGGACTACTCCCGAATGCATCGGGAGCAGGATTTCGTCCCCTTCCGGGCCCTTTCTGATGTAGGTCACGATCCTCTTGTTGCTGCGAAGCCTCACGCCGAGTCCTTCGGTCTCAGGGACCACGTCCGAAAGCCTGACCGTCGTGTATTTCCAGGCCATGTTCAGGATCACCGCAGTGGTCTTTCCGTCCTTCTCGAAACGGTAGGCCAGGATGTTTCCGGGGACCTTGTGGGAGAAGACCGCATCGCTTTCGCGGATCTCCGGACGCTCCTTCTTCAGGCGGATCAGGGCGCGGTAGAGGTTCAGCATCGAGCCGCGCTCGGGGTTCTGCTGCGAGACCGTCCAGTGCCTCCAGTCCTTCATGTAGTTCGGCTCCAGCCACGGCTTTGCGGTGCTGAAGCCCATGTTGGGCGACATATCCCACTGCATGGGCCTTCTCTCGCCGTCGCGCCCCTTCTCGATGGGCCAGTATTTCTTTCCCACCGGATCCTGTATCTCCTTGCGAGGGAAGTCTTTGCTCTGCATGCCGATCTCCTCGCCGTAGTACAGGACGCTTGCTCCGCGCTGAAGGATCAGATACATGGCCAGAAGACGCGAGAAGTTCTCCTCCTTATGGGTGCGGGTGATGTGGCGCGGGTTGTCGTGGTTGGAAAGAACCCAGCACGGCACCCTGCCCCTGTCCAGAGAGCACAGAGAGTACCACTTCTCGGCCACGCGCCTGAGGTTGCGGGCACAAAGGCGCTGCTTCATCAGCGAGAACTCGAAGCACAGCTGAAGCTCGTCGTTGTCCTCCCCCATGTAGGAGGCGCTCTGCTCCATCTGGCCCTTGCCCTGGACCTGGATCTCGCCTACCATGGCGCGGTCGGGATAGGAGTCCAGGACGTTCCTCAGCTCCTTTATATACTTGTGGGTGTACTCCGTATTTCTATCGTATATATGGTTTTGCATGTCGTACGGACGCGGAGTCTCGCCAATCATGAACGGGTTGGACCTCAGCTGCGGGTCCTTTCCCACCACGTTTATGACATCAAGCCGGAAGCCGTCCACGCCCATGTCCAGATAGAAGCGCACCTCGTCGAAAATCGCCTTGCGGCACGTCTCGTCATGCCAGTTCAGGTCCGGCTGCTCCTTCAGGAACGAATGCAGGTAGTACTGCCCGCGCTTCTCGTCATAGGTCCAGGCCTTCCCGCCGAAGCAGGCCTGCCAGTTGTTCGGGATATCGTCTTTCCAGATATAGAAATCCGTGTAGATCCCGTCCTTGTCCCTGCTCTTCTGGAACCACTCGTGCAGATCCGACGTGTGGTTGAGGACCATGTCCATCATCACGCGGATGCCCAGGCCGTGGGCCTTCTCCAGCAGCTCCCTGAAATCCTCCATGCTCCCGAAGACCGGGTCGATGCTCCGGTAGTCCTGCACGTCGTACCCGAAGTCCTTCATGGGGCTCCTGTAGATCGGACTGAGCCAGATGGCGTCCACCCCCAGCGAGGCGATGTAGTCCAGCCTCCGGACGATGCCCCTGAGGTCCCCGACTCCGTCTCCGTTGGAGTCCTGGAAGCTTCTGGGATATATCTGATAGATCACTGCGTTGTCAAACCAGGGCATGTTCAATCCTTATATCGCAATTATATGGTTGTTTGTTATTTCAATAGCTTTTTACTGTTGTTTTCCGCTGTTTCAATACTAAAACAATATCTGTTCTGTATCAATTCCAATATTTTTGTATGAGTTTTGTATTGGAACACATCAAAATTATATAATTGTTATGGTGTAGTTATAGTGATTTACAATTAAATTGATATTTGCGTCAATTCTTGTACTTTTTCTTGAATTCAGTGAGCGCGAACCTGATTCCGGCTGCCCAGCCCAGGCCCATTTCCGCAAACAGATCCTCGAGTTCCTTCTTGTCCGAAGGAGCAATCGAGAAAGTCGTGAGAATCTTCTTCTCCGTCTTGCGTCGTCCCGCGTCGCCGGTGAAAAGCTGTTTCGCTTTTCTTGTCACGTCCTCATCGTACTGAACTGAATCTTCCGGGTTCCTCTTCAATGCCATAACAATACCTTCCTGCTTCTCAGTCCCAGATAACCTTCTCGAGACTCTGGATAGACTCAATAGTCTTGTCCTTGAGTCCGCGACCGCGTTCCTTGAACAGCTGCGGGGCCACTGAGGCCTCCTGAGCCTTTCTGAACACGGGATCGACAGGAATCCTGTAGACCTCGAAGGAGCCCTCCTGGGCCGCTTTGTATATATCTCTATGCTGTTTTATTCTTTCATCGAAGGAATTGATAATGACACGGGAGTGTCTGACCTGGCTGCGGAGGTTCTTCTTGAGCCTTTTGAGCTCGTCGATGAAGATCTCAAGGCCGTCCAGACTGAAAACCTCGGGCGTCATGGGGGTAATGACCTCGTCGCTGGCTATGATAGCGGACCTTTCAAGCCTTCCAAGGCCCGGAGAAAGGTCGAGGATGATGTGGTCGAAGTCCTTGGAGAGCTCGTTCACCAGGTCCTGGAGGACGAAAGGCTCCTCTGCGAGCTTGGTCTCGCTGTAGTTCTTGAGCACTCCGCCGATGCCGAAGGTAGGAAGGAGATAGAGGTTGGGAACCTGGTCCACGGGAACAAGGGCATCCTTTATATAACAGCGCCCCTGCACGACATCCGCGAGCTCGTACTTGGGAGTCTTTCTGAGGAACCAGGAAGAGGCGTTGCCCTGGGGGTCGACGTCGATCAGAAGTGTCTTGAAACCGTCGAGCGCCGACTGGCAGGCCAGTGTTCCTGAAATGGTTGTCTTTCCTACTCCACCCTTCTGAAGGTGAAATGCTATAGTCTTCGCCATAATTACCTAAAACAAATATATACGAAGTACTGAAATCATACAAGAGTTTTCTATTTCTGAATGCTTTCCATATCAGTTTCATTAGTAATTGTATGGCTATTCACAGTTTCTGTATTACAGTTATATAACTTTGCTATTCTAATTCTTCAACTTTTTAATAAAAAAATGGCCCCTGCGAGGGGCCTTCGAACAGTTTTTTTCAGAATGTGTTTCAGCTCTTGTCGTCGCCCAGAAGGCTCTTCAGGAACTCGTCGTCCTCGTCCGAAACCTCGGTGTCGGGCTCCTCTTCACTGCTCTCCTGAGCGGGCTCATCAGCCTCCGGTTCGACCGTGTCGTTCCAGGTGTTGAACTGCTCTCTTCCGCCTCTGGGAGCGGCCGATCTGATCAGAGCTATAATCATATAAATAAAGCCGATAGCGCACATCAGGATACCGAAACTGAAGAGCTTCTCCTTCATGATGAAGTCGCCCACCTTCTTGACCGTGGCCTTGAAGCCTGCGGGCTGTGCTGCGGCAGGCTCTGATGCCTGCTCTGCCTTGGGCTGCTCTGTGGCTGCCGGGGCTGCCGCGGGAGTCTCTTCCTTGGCTGCAGGAGCGCTTTCAGCGGCTGCTGCGGGAGCCTCAGGTTCTTTCTCCGTAATGACTTGCGTGATATCTACATCGGAAGCGCCTTCCTCTGCGGCAGGTGTCTCGTCAGGAATATCTGCTGCAGGATTCTCGTCTGCAGGAGCCTGGTCGGCAGGATTCTGCTCTGCAGCGGAATCCTGGGCCTCAGGAGCTGCGTCTGCGTGTTCAGCGGGTGCATCTGCGTTTTCAGCAGCATCTGCGCCCTGTGGGGCGTTTTCTGCGCTCTGAGCGCCTGTATCTGCTGTCTCTGCAGGAACTTCCTGACCAGGGGCCTGTCCTTCGGCCTCAGGGGCTGTCTCGCCTTCCTGGGCGGGAGCGCCCTCGTCGGGAGCCGTGGCATCTTCAGCGGGAACAGTGCCCTCGGATGCAGGCTCATCTGCAGGCTTATCTCCTTCCGGCGCAACGGGTTCCGTCTCTTTTCCGGCTTCGCTTCCCTTGTCCTCGGGAGCGGCTTCGGGAGTCTCTGCGGGGGTCTCCGGAGCTGCGGGAGCGGCCTCAGGCTGCGCCTGCGGCTCTGCCGGAGCTTCCGAAACAGGGGTCGCCACAACGGTCTCGGGCTCGACGTTCTTCTTCTCCGAAGACTTCGTCGCGCATGAGACGAGCAGCGCTAAAATAAGGAACAAGATAAAAATATTCTTTTTCATCTCACCTCCATATCATCAGAAGGAACGAAGTACCTTTATATGCTTCAAGCATTTATCGATCTTTTCCTCGAACTCGGCCTTCTTTCCTTTCTCCTTCTCTATAGCCTCGGCCTTGGCGTTGGCAATGAACTTCTCGTTGGACAGCTTCTTCTCGACCACATCCAGAAGAGCCTGCGTCTTGCTGATCTCGGTCTCGAGCCTGCCGATTTCCTTATCGACGTCAATTGCTTCTCTTACAAAGACATAGCTCTCAAATCCGACGCCTGCCACAGGGAACGCTCCACCGATGTCCAGCGATGCGCTGTCATCGATCTGCAGGTCGTCCGAGTTGGCGAATACCTTCAGAAGACCGATATGGTCCTTCATGAAGGCCGAAAGCTCGCCGGCCTCATCCGTTCTGACCACGATCCTGAGCTTCTTCTCGGCTCCGATGCCCAGCTCGGCGCGCATGTTCCTGATTCCTCTGACCAGATCCTGCATCGCGACCATCAGTTTGGCTTCAGCGGGATACTTTCTGGCGTCCATATACTCCGGGAACGATGCATTGATTACTTTGTTTTCCGTATTCGGAAGTTTAGACCAGATCTCCTCTGTGATGAACGAGAGCATCGGATGCATCATCTTCATCGACTCGGCAAGGATGTCCATGAGGATCGAGACGATCCTGTCCTTCTCGGCGTCGTCGCCGGTGTACAGCGAGAGCTTGGAGGCCTCGACATACCAGTCGCAGAAGTCGTTCCAGAAGAAATCGTAGGCTGCCTGGGCAGCCTCGTTGAACTTGTAGCCCTCGATCGCGTTGCGCACCTTCAGCACGTTCTCGTTCAGGCTGTGGTATATCCATTTGTCAACTGCGTTGAACTTCGAAGGATCCACCGGAACCAGGTTCCTTCCCTCGAGGTTCATCAGCAGGTATCTGGTGGCGTTCCAGATCTTGTTTGCGAACCTGGAACCCAGCTTGAAGGAATCCATGTCCACCAGGACGTCCTGTCCCTGAGTGGCCAGAAAGCAGATCGTGAACTTCATCGCATCCGCGCCGTACAGGTTCACGACATCGAGCGGGTCGATGCCGTTTCCGAGGCTCTTGGACATCTTGCGGCCCTTCTTGTCCCTGACAAGACCCGTGATGTAGATGTCATGGAACGGCGCCTTTCCGGTGAACTCGAGCGATGCCATTATCATCCTGGAAACCCAGAAAAATATTATGTCGTAAGCAGTTACGAGTGTGCTTGTCGGGAAGAACCTCTTCAGGTCCTCCGTCTCTGCGGGCCATCCGAGCGTGCTGAACGGCCACAGCCACGAGGAGAACCAGGTGTCAAGGACATCCGAATCCTGCTCGATGTTCCTGCTTCCGCACTTATCGCAGCAGCAGGGGTCCTCGCGCCTTACCATCATGTTTCCGCAGTCCCTGCAGTACCACACGGGAATCCTGTGGCCCCACCAGAGCTGGCGGCTGATGCACCAGTCGCGGATGTTCTCGAGCCAGTTGGAGTAGGTGTTCTCCCAGCGCTTGGGGTAGAAGCGGATCTCGCCGTCCTTCCAGGCCTTCAGGGCCTTGTCGGCAAGCGGCCTCATGCGGACGAACCACTGTTCGCTCATATACGGCTCGACGGTGCTGTTGCACCTGTAGCAGTGTCCGACCTCGTGCTTGTATTCCTCGCACTTGACCAGATAACCCTGTTCCTCGAGCACCTTGGCGACCTTCATCCTGGCTTCCTCGGCCGGCAGACCGCGGAACTGCTCCGGACACACGTCATTTAGCGTTCCGTCCGGATTGAGGATGTTGATCGGCTCCAGGTTGTGTCTCTTTCCGCACTCCCAGTCGTTCGGATCGTG
>JAGABK010000083.1 GCA_017614625.1 Spirochaetales bacterium | reverse complement strand
GTCCCTGAGGGTGAATGTCCAGACCTTGAAGTCGTCGCTGGCCTTCCACTCGGTCGCAAGACCCGGCTTCAGGCTGGAATCGGCTTCGTTGTAATCGACCAGGGTGTCGTGTGTCAGGTTGAAGAACAGCCTGTGCATGACACTTGTGTTTGCGGTCGGGTTCGTGGTCGACGTCTTGGTCTGGAAACCGATGATCGCAGTGTCCTTGTACTCGACGGCCGCTGCCGGAGCACTTGCTGCTTCCGATGCGGGAGATGCAAAGCAGAACGAGACTGCCAGTGCAAGAACCATCAGAATTGAAAGTGTTTTCTTCATTTTCTCTCTCCTTTTAAAAGTTGTTTCTATTTCGTATCCAGCTTTCCTGGAAAGCCTTTCACTTCATGAACTTGGCTGTGAACATCTGCTTCGCCTGCCAGGCCTTTCCGGCGCAGCCGCAGACATCGAACAGATGGGCCACATGCTTCCTGTATCCCTTCTCGATGACGGGCCAGAACTGGTAGACCTTGTTGCCTTCCATTCCGGCTTCCTGCAGGGCGTTGTAGCTGGCGGCCATGAGCTCGTTCGCCACGTTGACCTTGCAGATTCCCATCTGGCAGGCCTTGGAGATGTTCTCGTCTCCCGTTCCGCTGCCTCCGTGGAGCACGAGGGGCACCGGCACCTTCCCGGCCAGTTCCTTCAGAAGGTCGAAATGGAGCTTCGGGGTTCCCTTGTAGACTCCGTGGGCCGTTCCGATGGCGACGGCGAGGCAGTCGCAGTCGGTATCCTTGACGAACTGGACGGCTTCTGCGGGTCTTGTGAGGGCGTTGTCGCTGTCGGCGGCATCCATGTTCTCGTCAGCTCCTCCGACATGGCCGATCTCGGCCTCGACACCGACATCGACGGCATGGGCGATGCGGACCATCTCGGCCACCTGGGCCGCGTTCTGTTCATACGGGAGCGAGGAGCGGTCGACCATGATCGAGGGAAGACCCGCCCTGATTCCGCGCAGGGACTGCTTGAAATCGGAGGAATGGTCCCACATGGCCGTCACGGGGACGCTGGCGGCCTTCGAGAAGTCCTCGATGAGGCGGCTGTAGTAGTTCACCGCATCGGTGAAGTAATAGCCCACAAGGATGATAAGCGGAGAGTTGGCCTTCTCGGCCTCCTCTATCGCCGCACGCAGGTAGATTTCGTTTCCTGCAGATACCGCGGGAATTCCATACCCGCCTTCCTTGGCATGTCCAAGGATCTCGTTGATACTTACCAGCATTTATTCACCTCCTGAATTCACTTTGCCAGTCCGTAGATTTCAATCACTTCATCCCGCGTAAGGCGCGAGATTCCGCCCACCCTGTCGCTTCCGGCAGTCTGGAGTGCCCTGTCGGCAAGGTCGGCGAACATTTCGGGACCGATCCCGATTTCCGACAGGCTCACCGGAAGACCCATCTCGCGGAGGAAGGCACCGAATGCCTCGATCCCCTTGAGAGCGGTCTCCTCGTCGGTCCTGAGCGGAACGACGTCCATCACCCTCACGGCGAAGTTCACGGCCTTGGGGAGGTCGCGCCTGTAGCAGTACTTCATCCATGCCGGCGCGAGGATGGCAAGGGTGCTGCCGTGCAGGTTGTGCGTCATGGTGGTGACGGGATTCTCCATGTAGTGCATGGCCCAGTCGCTGTCGCATCCCACGCCCAGGAGCGTGCTGTTGGCCAGCGTCGCCCCCATCTGGAGCTGCGCCCTGGTCTCGTAGTCCGTGGGGTTCTCCTTCACGGCCCTCATGTTGACCATGATGGACTTGATGACCCCTTCGCACATGCGGTCCTGAAGGTCGTAGCCGCTTTCGCCGCAGAAATAATGCTCCATTATGTGGGTTATGGCGTCGAACGCACCCGCCATGGTGGTCCTCATCGGCAGCGTGCACGTAAGCGACGGATCCATGATCGAGAACAGGAACCGGATCGATTCCTGGAACAGCGGATACTTGATGTTGGGCTCCGTCCTGTCGTCGATGAGCATGGCCGTGGCGGAGACCTCGCTTCCGGTTCCGCTGAGCGTGACCACGCTGGCCACCTTCATGCATTTCGGACTGGCCTTGCGGTACAGCACGTATTCGGTCAGGTCCCCGTCGTTCTCGCAGAAGAAGGCGATTCCCTTGGCAGTGTCCATGACCGTTCCTCCGCCAACGGCGAGGATGAAGTCGATGCCGTTGGCCCTGCAGAACTCCACACCCTTCATGACCAGGGAAAGCTTCGGGGAGACCGCCTTGTCCTCCATCCGGAAGACGGCAAGGCCCTGCTCCTCGATCGACGCCCTGACGGTGGCGATCAGGTCCTTGAGATAGGAGCCGCCGTCATCGACGATGAGAACCCTGTGGCCGCCGTATTCGGCGATCTTCCTGCCCGCCTGCGCGGGAGAGCCCTTGCCCACTATGAAACAGGTAGGAATGCAAAAGGAAAAGTCCTTCATCTGTCCTCCGCCGCCCTATCCTGTCAGAACTTTATGATGACGCGGTACGTGTCCGGTCTGATAGATGTCTCGAATGCCTCGACCGCATCTTCCTTGGAGAAGACCCCGTGCAGGAGCTTCTGCGGGTTGATGAGGCCCTTGTTGAGAAGGCGCACGGCCGTGTCGAACGACTGGATCGACGGGCTCACCGAACCGGTGATGACCTTCTCGCTGCCGTGCAGTGCGTTGGCGTCGAGCGGGATGGGATCTGCCGGGATGACCGACGAATACATGACAACGCGGCCCATCTTGCCGGCCATGTCGATGGCCTGGGCTGCTACCGCCGGAAGGACGGTGGTGTCGAACACTACGTCGGCGCCCCTGCCCCCTGTCAGCTCCTTGACGTACGCCACGGCGTCCTTCTCCTTCGGAGAGAACGTGATGTCGCAGCCGAGCTCCTCGGCGAGCTTCCTTCTGGCCTCGTCGATCTCGCTCATGATGACCCTGGCTCCGGAGAGCTTGGCGACCATCATGTGGAACATGCCCATTATTCCGCCGCCGATGACGACAACATCGTCACCGAGCTTGATGTCGGTCTTCCTGACGCTGTTGCACACGCATGCCAGCGGCTCGGAGAAGGTTCCGTACTCCCAGGGAAGGTCGTCGTTGAGCTTCCACAGCTTCTCGGGCGGAACCACCTTGTACTCGGCGAATCCGCCGGGGCCGTTCATGCCCAGGTCCTCGCTGAGGTTCGCATATGAATCGACGCAGAGGTTCTCCTCTCCGCGTCTGCAGTAGTAGCAGGTGCCGCAGGTGTTGATGACGCTGACGGCGACCCTGTCGCCGACCTTGAATTCCCTGGTGCGGACCTTGCTGCCCATCTCCACGACATGTCCCACGACCTCATGGCCGCCCAGGAAAGGCATCTTGAACTTTCCGGTGACATATACGCGCTGCTCCCATGTGCAGATCGCGGTTCCGTCGATCTTGACGAGAACCTCCTTCGGGCCCGGCTGCGGGCGGTCCACTTCCATGATGACCGGGCTCTTGGCTCCGGTGATGGCCAAAACCTTCATCTTCTCTGCCATTCTATCCTCCATTCCGCTTCAGCGGAAAATCATCGAATTCGATTTCCGGTGGAAAACAATCGTACCCGTTTAACAAAAAAACCCCGACCGTAGCTAAACAACGATCAGGGCTTTCCTCTTGCCGGTGTCCTCGGGACGCGGCTCCAGGGTCATACAATCGGTACTTCATGCCTCATCGGAACTGATCGGTTCCTGCCCGGTCTCTTCCTCATCAGCTTTTTTCTTGATGTCAAAACGCCATATTGCAATCAGTGCGGAAACAAGGCAGAAAACATCGTTCCCTATTCCTCCCCAGGACTTCTTCGCGACGTTGTACGCAATGTACAGGAACGGAAGAACCAGGAAGACCTTCCTCATGAATGCAAGGTTGTCGGAATAGAGCGCCACGATCAGAAGCAGCGTCGCCGCCATGACCAGCAGGCTCAGCGGTCCTTCCCAGGTCCAGATTCCGCTAACCAGCGTAATTGCCAGAAACAGATACAGCCAAATGCGGCTCCTGCCCCATTTCGTATCGTTCTTCGAAAACACGAAGGACCTCGCTACATTGATGCCGCTCATGGCCACCATCGTCATGGCGCCTATCAGGTAATAGTGCACCCCGTAGATGGCGTTGGAAACCAACTGGAACCAAAGCAGCCTCTTGCGTTCCTTCTGCTGATATGAAAGCACCATTGCCAAAAGGGCAAGAATTCCAAGAACCTGTGCAATCACATCCTTCACTTCAAAACCTCTCAATCAGTTTTCCGGAATTCAGGAAAATTCTAGCATGGGGGTATGGGGGTGTCAAGGAAATAATGGCTTTCTAGGGCCTCAGAAGGCCTTTCATGGCCTTTCCTTCGGCATCCGGAAGCTCCAGTCCGAGGATGGCAGCGTACGTCGGAGCCTCGTCGATTATGCTGCCCTGAGGCAGGACGACGCCCTTCCTGAACGAGGGTCCCACGCCCATGAAGACAGGCTGGGGTCCGACCGACGGCTCGTGGCCGTGGCTGGCCTTGCCGTAGCCCTTCTCCGCCGTGCACGGCACGAACAGCGGTTCCTTCCAGTCGGAGGAGAAAAGCGTGGTCTCGTCGCTCTCGACGACGAAGGAGAAATCCCCGTACAGCCCGTACGCTTCTTCCGCCTGCCTGGCCGTAAGGACGGTCCCTATTCCCATGCTTCCGTCCCTGCGGCAGCGGGTGAGCATGTTGTAGACCTTCTTGCGGAGCGCCTCGTCCTTCGGGTCCTTCAGATAGACCTGCGCGCTGAAGTTGGCGCCCTTGGCCCAGGCCTTCCATGACTTTATCTCTCCGTCGGGACCCGTCTTCACGAATCCCGCGCGCACGAAGAGCGCGTTGAGGTTCATCTTGCGTGTGTAGTTGATCTGGCCGTGGTCGCTGCAGACGACGAAATCCGTCTCGTCGTAGACGCCGGCCTCTTTGCAGGCGTCGAAGATCTGCTGCATGTAGCGCTCGCTCTGGGCCACGCCCTCGCCGACCCTGTCGTTGAAGACGCCGTTGCGGTGTCTGAAGCTGTCGATCTGTCCCAGATGGACCGTCAGGAGGTTCGGCCTGTAGAGCCTGATGGTCTGGCAGGCCATCTGTACCTTGGCATCGTCGGAAGTCAGCGGGTCCCATGAGGACATAACCTTCTCCACCGGGCGCACCACGCTCTCGAACATCTCATCCGAAGTCCCCGCCCTCTTGTAGGCCTTCTCCAGTGTGTCGTCCTTCCCCTGTGCCCAGTATTCGGCCACCAGATGGTCGATGCCCTTATGTCCTCCGGTCACAGGCCAGAATACGGATGCGGTCACCAGACCGGCCTTCTTGGCCGCGTCGTGGATGTCGGAGACCTTCACAGGGTCGTGGAACCAGTACCAGTCGCTCTTGAGGTTGCCTACCTCGCAGGGCTCGTTGTTGACGATTCCGTGCTTTCCGCACCTGCATCCGGTGAGCATGCTGGTGTGGGCGGGATATGTGAGCGAGGGATAGACTGTCCTGATGCGGTTGACGCGCGAGCCGTCCTCGAAGAAGCGCGAGAACGCAGGTCCGCCCTTGAGAAGGTCCAGGTCCTCGTATACCATCGCATCGAATGAAACAACAACGAGATGCCTGTCTCTTCCCATAACGCCTCCCCGGTCAACCCTTCAGGGTATCGTGCTTCTTCGCCAGGTCCTCGATGTCCTCGAGCTTGTAGCCGATCATCTTGGACACTCCGGCCTCTTCCTGCGTGACACCCAGCAGGCAGTCCGATCCGAGGACCGTGCCCTTGTTGTGGGTGATGATTATGAACTGGCTCTTGTCGCCGAACTTCTCCAGTACGTGCAGGAACGAGCCGATGTTCC
The DNA here is from genome assembly GCA_017614625.1 of Spirochaetales bacterium. Classification (GTDB taxonomy): domain Bacteria; phylum Spirochaetota; class Spirochaetia; order Sphaerochaetales; family Sphaerochaetaceae; genus UBA9732. Next base: position 295 of record JAGABK010000083.1, on the reverse strand, counting down.
TTGTGTCCAGGGCTGCATCGATCTCGTCGAGTATGCAGAACGGGGACGGCTTGACCATGTATGTGGCGAACAGAAGCGCGACTGCGGTCATGGACCTCTCACCTCCGGAGAGGAGGTTGAGCTGAAGCATCTTCTTTCCGGGCGGTTGTGCCTTGATGTCAATTCCGGACTCGAGCACGTTCTCCTCGTCGGTGAGCATGAGCTGAGCCTTTCCTCCGCCGAACAGCGTGGTGAACATCTCCTGGAAGTTCTCGGAGATCTGGCCATAGGTCTGCAGGAACATCTGCTCGCTCCG
>JAGABK010000082.1 GCA_017614625.1 Spirochaetales bacterium | reverse complement strand
GGCCTCGTCATGCAGACGAACCTGAACAACAGCATGGCCAGCCCCTCGACCCTGGGAGTCTCCAACGCCGCGGTCTTCGGCGCCAACCTTTCCATCATAGCCTTCGCCGGGGGATTCCTGGACACCGGGAACCACCTTGCGAACTTCGACATCGGGGCCAATCCCTACGCAACGTCGCTCATGGCCTTCATCTTCGCAGTTGCATCTGTCCTGATGATCCTTGGCCTGTGCAGGATAAAGAGCTTCTCGCCCAACGTGGTGGTCCTCGCGGGAATCGCCCTGGGTGCCGTGTGGACCGCCATGACCACGATCCTTCAGTTCTACGCCACGGACGTGGGGCTCTCTGCGGCAGTCGTCTGGAGCTTCGGAGACCTGGGCAGGGCCACGTACAGGACTGACCTGATCATGGCCGTCACGGTCCTGGCTTCGCTTGTTTTCTTCGGTCTCAACTCAAGGCGCTACGATGCCCTGTTAAGCGGTGATGCCGTTGCAATTTCGGTGGGCATCAACGTTCCGCGCCTTCGTTTCGCATCTCTGCTTCTTTCCTCCATGGTCACCGCGGTGTGCGTGTCTTTCCTCGGAATGATAGGTTTCGTGGGCATAATCTGCCCCCATGTGGTCAAGAGGATCCTGGGTCAGGACCACGGACGCAGCATTCCCGCGACGGCCCTGTGCGGAAGCCTTCTTCTGCTTCTGGCGGACACGCTCTCGCGCAGCATGGGAGGCGGTTCGGCGCTTCCGGTCGGAGCCATAACGTCGCTTCTGGGAGCCCCGTTCTTCGTGGCGATCATATTCGCGAAGGGGGAAAGCCGCTGATGCTCGAGACAAGGAAGATCTGCTTCGGATATGAGAAGGAAAAGCCGGTCCTCAGGGGTGTGGACCTCTCGCTTCAGGACGGGGAGGTCGGAATCCTCCTGGGTTGCAACGGGGCGGGGAAGACCACGCTGTTCAACCTGCTTCTGGGCATCCTGAAGCCTGATTTCGGAGAGATAAACTTCGACGGGAAAAGCATGCTGAACATGAGCCGGCGCGAGAGGGCCTCGATCATAGCCTACGTGCCGCAGCAGATCGAGTTCGGAGCCCTGACGGTCTTCCAGTCCGTTCTGACGGGAAGGGTGTCGTACTTCGGCTTCAAGCCCTCGCGCTCCGACATGGAGATCGTTGAGACCGTCCTTTCGGAGATGAAGCTCTCGGACGTTTCAGACAGGAACGTGAAGACGCTTTCCGGAGGCGAGCGCCAGAAGGTGGCCATAGCCCGCGCCCTGGCCCAGCAGCCGAGGATCCTGGTGTTCGACGAGCCCACGGGGAACCTGGACATAGCCAACGAGGAGCTGATAATGGGCGAGGCGCGCAAGATCGCCCGCGAGAAGAAAATAGCGGTGCTCTCGTCGCTTCATGACCTGAACCAGGCCATGTCCTACGGCGACAGGTTCTTCTTCCTGAAGGACGGGGTGGTCAAGTACCGCGGAAACAGCGGGATATTCACGCCGGAGACCGTACGCGATGTGTTCGGCGTCGATTCAAGGATAATAGAAGACGGCGGTGACAGGGTGATAGCCCTGAACCGCAGGGGAGGAAAGATATGAAAAGGATTCTGACCGTATGTGTCATGCTGGCGCTCAGCGTCGCCATGCTGTTTGCGGCTTCCATCGCGGAGGCGGCCCAGGACAAGGGAAAGACCGTCACTGTCACCGACATGGTCGGCCGCGAGGTGGAGATCGTCCCGGGAAGCTACACCCGCGTCGTGTGCATCGGAGCCGGTGCGCTGAGGGTTTACACCTACATCAACGGCGCAGACCTTCTCTGCGGAGTAGAGGACATCGAGAACAAGACGCTTCAGAGCAGGCCCAAGGTGTTCGATTCCGTGGCCCTGCCTTACCATATCGCCTACGGGGATGTCTTCGCGACCCTCCCGTCCTGCGGAACGGGCGGACCACAGGCACAGGCTGCCGAGGCCGAGAAGATCCTGTCCTGCAATCCGGACATCGTCATCTCCGAATACGAGGATGCCGACAAGTCCAACGCGCTTCAGGAGCAGCTTGGTGTTCCGGTCATCACCCTGAAGCCCGGCCAGAACGTTTTCGCCTCCGCCTTCAAGGACACCATGCGCCTTCTGGGACAGGTCTTCGGAAAAGAGGCCAGGGCACAGGAGATCATCTCGTTCGTCGAGGCCGAGGAGGCCGGAATCAAATCCCGCGTCAGCGCGATTGCGGAAGACCAGAAGCCTTCCGTCTACATCTGCGGTCTGGGCAACTGGGGAACTACGAACCACCTGATGACCAGCCCCAACTTCCCGTCGTTCGAAACTGCCAACGTGAAGAACGTCGTCGGGGACCTTGCTGCCAAGGGCGCCCAGGCCATCGAGAAGGAGAAGTTCGTCGCCATCGGTTCCGCCATGGACATCATGATCATCGACGCCGCCGCCGTGAAGAACATCAAGCCGCTGTACGCCGAGGACAAGACCATGTTCGATTCCTGCAAGGCCTGGACGACCGGCGAAGTGTACCTGCAGCTCGCATTCAACGCCTATTACACCAACTACGAGCTGGCGCTGGCGAACACCTGGTTCATCGCTCAGAGTGTCTATCCCGAGCTGTTCGGGGACATCGACATGACGGCCAAGCTGGATGAGATCACGGAGGTTTTCCAGGGGAAGGCGCTCTCTTCGGAGATCTTCGCGTTCCCGACCAGTTTCGGAGGATACCGGAAGATAGACACCGCCTCTTTCTTCAACTGAGAGCGCGTCGGGAAAATATGAATATTTTCATCCTCAAAAAGTATTGACCCTAACCCCCTTTGGCTTTATGGTACCCTTGTAAAGTGCGGGGACCAACCATATCCAAGAATCCCCACAGCCGGCGGCACAAACAATGCATGTGGTGCGTCCCTAGTCAAGAAAGACAAGCCGCCGGCGAACGTCATTTTACCTAGGGTTGTGCAAATGATAGAGATCCGTCATTTGAGAAAGGAGTTTGATGATAACACCATCCCCCTGAAGGATATAAACGTTACCATCAACAACGGGGATGTGATAAGCATCATCGGACCTTCTGGCACGGGCAAGTCCACATTGCTCAGATGCATCAACATGCTGACCGAACCGACGAGCGGACAGATCATAGTTGACGGCCAGGACATCACAGAAAGAGGTTGCAACCTCAACGAAGTGAGGAAGAAGATGGGGATGGTTTTCCAGTCCTTCAATCTCTTCGGACATCTCACGGTAATCGAGAACATCATGAATCCTCAGATCACGCTGCTGGGAAGAAGCCGTCAGGAGGCCTTCGACAAGGCCATGTACCTTCTGACCCAGGTCGGTCTGGCGACCAAGGTGTTCGCTTATCCGGACGAGCTTTCGGGCGGCCAGCAGCAGAGAATCGCCATCGCGCGCACCCTGGCCATGGATCCGGACATCATCCTCTTCGACGAGCCTACATCGGCGCTGGATCCCAGCATGATCGGTGAGGTCCAGTCGGTCATCAAGCTTCTGGCGAAGACCGGAAGGACAATGATGATCGTCACGCACGAGATGGATTTCGCACGCAAGATCTCCAACAGGGTCCTGTTCATGGCGGAGGGCGTGGTCTACGAGGAGGGAACTCCCAAGCAGATCTTCGACCACCCGCAGAAGGAGCTGACGCGCAAGTTCGTACAGCGCCTCACGACCCTCGGCTACAGGATCGACAGCACGGAGTTCGATTTCGAGGCCATGAACGAGGAGCTGCAGGCCTACGGCGAGAAGCTGCTGATCGAGGCCGAGCGTCTGACCAAGCTGTCCATCGCCATAGAGGAAATCTGCATCAACAACATCGCCAACTACTCGGACAACCCGTTCATCCTGGTCAAGATCGAGTATTCGGAGAAGCAGGACACCCTGTATCTCTCCATCAAGTACAAGGGCGACGAGTACTTCGACCCGAAGACTTCGGAGAGCAAGCTGTTCCTGATGTTGCTGTCCGAAGCCACGACTACAGTG
>JAGABK010000081.1 GCA_017614625.1 Spirochaetales bacterium | reverse complement strand
TCCGCCTCGCTCACGATCCTCACTCCCAGCTCGCGGGCCTTGTCCAGCTTGCTTCCGGCTCCCGAGCCGGCAAGGAGGCAGGTCGTCTTGCGCGAGACCGAGGAGACCTCGGTTCCGCCGCGCTTCTTTATCTCCTCCATGGCAAGGCCCCTGGGATTGAAGTTCTCAAAGGTTCCGGTGACGCACCAGCTCTGTCCGCTGAATATCTGCTCAAGACCGGACTCCTCTTTGACATCCTCCATCTGAAGGCCTGCTTTGCGAAGTTCATCAATCAAATTGCGGGTATCCTCGGAATTCAGGCCATCGATTATGAGACGCGCCGTCACGGGACCTATTCCGCGGACGGAGGAAAGGGCCTCCTCGTCCTCCCTCGAGGCGATGTCCAGGAGCTTGTCCATGCTGTCTATTCCGGCGTCGCACAGAAGGTCCACGGCCTTCTTTCCGAACTCGGGGATCCCCAGCGAGACAAGCACGTTGCGGAACGGGGCATGGCGGCTCTTCTCCACGGCCATGCGCATGATGTCTATCTTGCGGCCCTCGGTTCCGCCGAAGCCCTCTATGCCGCGCAGGCGGCCGAAATCGAAGCTGTACAGCTCTCCCACCGACCTGACGAAACCGTTGTCGTAGAGGATCTCCACCGTCCTGGGGCCGAGGCCCTCCATGTCCATCTGGTCCTTGGCGCAGAAGAAGGCGATGCTCCCCTTCACCCTTGCAGGGCATTCCCTGTTGGGACAGAAGCTGTGGGCTCCCTTGGTCACCAACGCACTTCCGCACTCGGGGCAGACGGAGGACATCTTCCACGTGGTGTTGCCCTTCTCGTTCTTCTCTATGACGTTCTCAACGGCGGGAATGACATCGCCGCGCTTGGAGATGGATACCGTGTCGCCTATGGCGAGCTCAAGCTCGTCCACGTAGTCCTGGTTGTGAAGCGTGATGTTCCTGATGGTGCTTCCGGAAAGGCGGGTCTCCTTCACGCGCGCCATGGGGGTTATGCGGCCGGTGCGGCCGACCTGGACGTCTATGTCCAGAACCTGGGTCTGGGCCTGCGGGGCCTCGAACTTGTAGGCTATGGCCCAGCGCGGATGGTGGCCGGTGTATCCCAGGTCCTCGCGCACGGCAAGCTCGTTCACCTTGACTACGAGGCCGTCTATCTCGTATGGAAGGTCCCTGCGGGTCTCCGTGTTGCGCGAGATTACCGAAGGGATGTCGTCGAAGCTTCCGGCGAAGCCTTCAAGCCCCGCCTTCTCAAGACGGTCCTGCGCCTCCTCCCGGCTTCTGCAGAAGAAAAAGAGGTGCGGGTCCACGGGGAACCCAAGGGCCTTGAGGCTGCTGAGGATCTGGATGTGGTCCGTGTACGGGACGCCCCGGCTCCAGAACCCCTCGTAGACGTAGATCGAAAGCGGCACCTGGGCCGTCTCGCTGCTGCGGTTCCTTCTTATGGTTCCGGCGGCGAGGTTGCGGGGATTGGCATAGGGCTCGATGAGCGTTGAGTTGATCCTCTCGAACTCCTCCTTCTTCAGGAATACCTCGCCGCGCACGGCTATGTCCACGTCCTCGGACAGCCTGAGCGGGACCGAATGGATGGTCCTGACATTGGCGGTGACGTCGTTTCCCACGAAGCCGTTTCCCCTTGTCACGGCGCGCACCAGAAGGCCCTTCTCGTAGTAGAGGACGATCGAGAAGCCGTCCAGCTTCTCCTCCAGCACGAAGGAGAGGTTCTCGCCGGTGTTCTTCATTGTCTTGGATGTCCATGAGAGGATCTCGGCGTCGCTGTAGGCCTTGTCCAGGCTCAGGACCGGGATGGTGTGCTCCACCTCGGGGAAGTCGGAGGAAAGGTCGCTTCCGACTCTCTGCGTGGGCGAATCGGGCGTCTTGAGCTCGGGATGCTCCTTCTCCAGAAGCACCAGCTCGTCGAACAGGCCGTCGTACTCCAGGTCCGAGACGAGAGGTCTTCCGGTGACGTAGTAGGCTTTCTGGTATTCCGTCAGGAGCCTGCGGAGCTCCGATGCTCTTTCAATGTATCCCATGGCTTCGATTTTATATCATATTACCTTGAGATTCCACTATAACACGAAGCCGCTCTTGTTGAAAAAACAGGGTTGCGATGGTATGCTGAATCCATGCCAGAACAAAGCGAACTTTTCGACCTGTCCAGAAAGCATCTCGTGGGCCGTCTCGTGACTTCCACGGTCTCGAGCGGGAAGATTGCCGACATCAGCATGCCCGGCGAGAACAAGTTCAGACACATGCTCGTCCTCAGCGCCGCGGACTTCGCGGACTGCCCGGGCATCAGCGTCATGAACGACGAGCTCCCCTTCTTCGCCCGCGACGAGGTCATGTACAAGGGACAGCCGGTCCTGGCGGTCTTCGGCTACGACGCCGAGGACGTCGAGCTGTTCTGCAAGCAGGTCAAGGTCTCCTACCAGATCAAGCAGGATTCGGAGGACTACGACGCCGAGCAGTTCGAGGCCCCGTTCATCTGGTCCTACGGAGACACCGACGAGTACTTCACCCCTGAGACAAAGACGTTCAAGTCCGATTTCGAGGTGACCCCGTTCTCCAACACGATGCTCGGAGACCAGAAGATCTTCGTCATCAAGAAGGACGGCAAACTCCACGTCAGGGTCTCCTCGCAGTGGCCCATCCACGTCAGGAAGTGCATCTCGAAGACCCTGGGCATCCCGCTCGAGGACATCGTCATATATCCGCAGTCATACTACGCGCCGTACGACCAGCTGGTCGTCATGCCGTCGCTGCTGGCCTGCATAGCCGCCCTCGCGGCCGAACAGACCGGAGAGCTGGTGCAGCTGGGAGCCCCCATGGTCTCGTGGCAGCCCAGGATGAAGATCGAGCATGAGACGGCCTACCTCTCGGACGGAAGCCTTCTGGCCGACAGGGCAAGCTGCACGGTGGACCTGGGAGCGTTCCCCTTCTTCACCACGGAGATCTGCCACAACATCCTGGCAGGACTCGTGTCCATCTATCCGCTCAGGGCCGCGGACGTGAGCATCCAGATACGCAGGAGCTCCACGCCGCCTGCGAACTTCTTCGGAGACCTGGGCTTCTCCATGGCACTGGCGGGAACGGAGAACCACTTCTCCCTGCTGGCCGCCTCACTTGGCATGCAGCCGGGAATCTGGCGCCTGGACCGCGTGAAGGAGATCGGCAAGTCCGGCTTCGCGGTCTGCGAGAGCGTCAAGGCCGGCAGCGGCTTCGACAAGCTCGAAGGCTCGGTCAAGGAGATCCTGGACCAGTCCTGGTATTCGAGGAAGTACGCCTCCAACAGCCAGGGCCGCATGCTCATGAAGCTCGAGCCCACGATCAACTACGCCCGCGGAATCGGAATCGCCTCCGGCGAGGGAATCATGGGCTTCTCCCAGCAGTTCAACGCCAGCGCCAACTATTCGCTGAGCGTGACCATGAACGAAGACAACACCCTGACCGTCAACGCCGGCGTGCATGCGGACAAGGCCATGATAGGAATCTGGAAGGAGGCCGTCAGGCAGTTCTTCGACATACCTGCCGAGGACATCTTCTTCCTGGACGTAAACGACCCGGACATCCTGGACCTCGGCCCCAGCACCCTTTCGAGGAAGGTCGGCCTGGTTTCCACGCTGCTGATAAAGGCCTGCTCGGAGCTCTCGCGCAAGGTGAGGTTCTCCCGCCTGCCCGTCTCGGTCACCACCGAGTACGAGGCCGAGCTGACCGACCCCTTCTACTTCAGCTCCTGCATGGGAAGCGTGGCCATAGACCTCCACATCGACACGGTGATGCTCTCGCCGGTCATCGACAACATCTGGGTGAACTTCCATCTGGGACACGTCTTCGACATGGACAGGCTGCTGAACAAGGCCCGCCACACCATAACGACGGTCATGTCGGACATCTGCCCCAGGTCCACCGAAAAGTGCAACATAGACATCAGGATAAAGCAGGACGGAACGTTCTCCGCCTCGTCGCTCACCGCAGGCCTCAGGGGCCTTGCGACTGCAGCCCTCGTGGGCGCCCTCTCGCAGGCTCTGGGACATCCCATCCGCAGGATCCCGGTCACAAGCGACGACATCCTCGCCATAGCCAGCCGCAGCCCGCATGCCGGTGACAAGGCATCCAATCCCGGAGGTGACAGATGAGACTGAACTGCAACATCAACGGATCGCAGTACTCTCTGGTCGTGAACTCGGACAAACCCCTGAGCCACATTCTCAGGGAGCAGATAATGACGTTCGGAGACAACACGCAGTGCCAGGGCGCGTCCTGCGGCAACTGCATCGTACTCATCAACGGCAACGCCGCCCTGAGCTGCCTGGTCCCGGCCTTCAAGCTCAACGGCGCCAGCATACTGACCTTCGAGGGCTTCCAGAAGACCCGTTTCTGCCACGACATCGAGCGTGCGTACGCCGATGTCGGAAACCAGCCCTGCCCCCAGTGCTATCCGTCGAAGACGATCATCATCGAATCGATCCTCAACAAGATAGACAAGGAGAACCAGAACAGGATCGGAGGCTTCCAGATGGCCCAGGGACCGCACAACGACATGTCCCCGAACAGCCAGGCGACCGCGAGCGCCAACGAGCAGGCAGCCAGGAGCCGCATGGGAACAAGCGGCTTCACCACGGAGATGATCGCCAAGGAGCTGGCCATGAGCAGCTGCCAGTGCATCGAAGTATCCGACCTGGAGAAGATAATCAACCTCGCCTACAAATACAGGAGCAGACGCCGTGCCAGAAGGTCTTAGGTCCCCGACGGTCTTCACCCCGAAGACCATAAGTGAAGCGATAACGAACAAACTCAAGAATCCCGACGCCAGGTTCTGGGCCGGTGGCACGTACATCATGAGCCGCCCGAATTTCTATCCGAATCCGAACCAGCGCGATATCATCGCCCTCTCGGGAATCCAGGACCTCTCCAGGATCTACCATGCCGACCGCTACCTCGAAGCCGGCGCCATGGTCACCATCCAGCAGCTGATCACGATGGGAAGCTTCGTCTTCTCCAAGGAGCTCTACAACGCCATAACCTCGATCGGAAGCTCGGTCATCAGGAACCAGGCCACCATCGGCGGCTCGCTGTGCACCAGCGACATGAGGTTCACCATGAGCTGCGTCCTCGCCACGCTCAACGCCCAGGCCGAGATCCGCATGGTCTCCAAGTCCGCGGCTGCCAGGTGGATCCCCGTCTCCAAGCTCTACGACCGCAAGGGCAACTTCCTCTACGCGGACAACGCCCTGCTGACGAAGATAAGGATACCCACCGACCCCACCTCGCAGAACATGTTCATCTCCCGCACGCTGGATTCTCCCATGAACAACCCCACGGAGTCCGTGATATTCAGCCTGCAGTACACGATAAGCCAGGGCAACCTCACCAGCCCCGTCATGTGCATCACGCTGCCGGGCTCCTGCTTCTACATGTCCCAGGACTTCGACAACCTGCTCTCCACGGTCAACTTCCCCGTCACGCCGGACAAGACGGCAAAGATCGCCAAGCGCCTTGCCTCCGACCTCAGGCTGTCGGTCAGGCAGAACAGCAGCATGCTGCAGATCGAGCGCGCCGTGCGGCTTCTGGAGAACGTCCTCAACGAGATCAACATTAGCTATCTGGAAGGCTGAGCATGCTGACCATGAGAATCACCGGCGGCAGATACTGCGGCAGGAAAGTCATAATCCCCCAGGGAGAGCTGGAGATCCGTCCGGCCATGGACAGGATGCGCGAGTCCCTTTTCGCCATACTGGGCCCCCTTGACGGTATCTCCTTCTGCGACCTCTTCTCCGGAAGCGGCTGCGTGGGACTCGAGGCGGCCTCCCGCGGCGCGAAGCTGGTCCATCTGGTCGAGATGGACAGGGCCAAGCGGCCCGTCATGGAGAGGAACATCTCCTGGGCGCTGGAGGACTGCGACATAAGGATCTTCAACGCCAATGTCCTGAAATTCATCCCCACCGCGCAGATGTGCTACGACATAGTCTATGCGGACCCTCCATTCCCCATGGGAAAGAAGGTCCAGCTGGCCGAGCTTGCCGACAGGCGCGGCTGCGTGAAGCCGCAGGGGCTGTTCATAATACACATTCCGGCCGCCGAGGAATCCCAGTGGCCGGAAAGAGTGGGTAATCTTGTTCTTACGGACACCCGCAGGTACGGGCGCAACATGATTAAGTTCTACCGGAACGAAAGTCCGGAGAGCGGATCAGACAAGCAGTGAATGCAGTTTTCTCGCGAACTCCGCGGGATCCTTGGGCATGACGCCTTCGGAAAGAAGAGCCTGGTCCAGAAGCACGCTTGAGGCATCTGCGACAAATGCCTCGTCCGTCGAATCCACGATCCTCTTCACGAAAGCATCCTCCGCGTTGACCTCGAGAATCGGGGCGCTTCCCTCGAAGCTCTCCTGTCCCATGGCCTTGAGAAGCTGCTGCATCTGCACCGACGGGTCGTTCTCGTCAGTGACCACGACAGCAGACACGCCCGAGAGCCTTGTCGAGACAATGACGTCCTTGACCTTGTCGCCCAGGGCCTTCTTCAGCTTCCCGGCAACCGAACTTCCCTCTTCCTTCGCCTTCTTCTTCTCGTCCTCCGTGAGGAAGTCGTCCATGGCGCCGCTCTTGTTCACGGCCTTGAGGGGGATGTCCTTGTACTTGCCCACCGACGAGATGACGAGGTCGTCGATGTCGTCGGTCATGAGAAGCACCTCTATTCCCTTCTCCTTGAACGATGAAAGCAGAGGCGAGTTCTTCAGGGCCTTCTCGTCCGAACCGGTGATGTAGTAGATGCTCTTCTGGTCGGCCGTCATCCTCTCCTTGTAGGAGGCAAGCGACGTGTAGCCGTCCACGCTGCTGCTCTTGAAGCGCACCAGTTCAAGAAGCTCGTCGCGGTTGGCGTAGTCCTGGTAAAGGCCTTCCTTCAGCGGGCGGTTGTACTGCTCGATGAACTTGACGTACAGGTCGGGGTTCTGCGCTGCTATGCGCTTGAATTCGCCCAGAAGCTTTTTCACCGATGCGTTGCGGATGCTCGTCATGACCCTGTTCTGCTGGAGGATCTCACGCGAGACGTTCAGCGGAAGGTCCTCGCTGTCGATGATTCCCTTCACGAATCGCAGGTACGTGGGCAGAAGCTCCTTCTCGTCGTCCGTGATGTAGACGCGCTTGACGTAGAGCTTCACGCCGGGCTTGTAGTCGGCGTGGTACATGTCGAACGGGGCCTTGGCGGGGATGAAGAACAGCGTGGTGTACTCCGTGGCGCCCTCGGCCTTGGTGTGCAGGTAGAACAGAGGGTTCTCCGAATCGTACGTGGTGTTCTTGTAGAACTCGTTGTAGTCCTCTTCCTTCAGCTCGCTCTTGCTCCTGGTCCACAGGGCTGCGGCGCTGTTGATCTTCTCGACCTTGTGCTCGCTTCCGGTGACGTTGTACTTGTCGTCGTAGGTGTTCTGGTCGTAGGCCAGGTAGATCGGATAGGCGATGTGGTCGCTGTACTGCTTGATGAGGTTCTCGATCTGCCACCTGTTGGCGTATTCCTTGCCTTCGTCGTTCAGATGGAGCACGATGGTGGTTCCGCATCCGGGGCGCTGGGCCTCCTCGACGGTGTACTTGTCCTTGCCGTCGCTCTCCCATTTGTAGGCCTGGTCGCTGCCGTAGGCCCTTGAGGTCACCTCGACCCTGTCGGCCACCATGAAGGCCGAATAGAAGCCCACGCCGAACTGGCCGATGAGGTTGCTGTCCTTCTTCTGCTCGTCGGTCAGGCTCTCCAGGAAGTGCCTGGTTCCCGAGCGGGCGATGGTGCCGAGGTTCTCGTTCAGCTCGTCATGGGTCATTCCGATGCCGTTGTCCTCAATCGTGAGGGTCCTCTTGTCCCCTTCGGTGAAGCTTATGTCGATGCGCAGCTCGCCGTCCGGCGTTTTGCCGTCGACAAGGGTCCTGTATTTCAGTTTGTCCAGCGCGTCGGACGCGTTGGAGACCAGCTCGCGCAGAAAAATCTCCTTGTGTGAGTAGAGTGAATGAATGATCAGCTGCAGAAGTTCCGAGACTTCCGTCTTGAACTGTTTCCTTTCCATGTTTCTCCTCCGGAACGATTTCTAGATCCTTTGAAAGTTAATAAAAAAGAGGCTGCCAGGCAACTGCCTGACAGCCGGTTTTTGGGTTAAAACATATTTCAATAATCAGAGGAAATCTCCAATGAAATATCTGCGTAATAGAAACCGCCCTCGGTGGGGTCCAGACTTGCATCGGGCGAGTACTTCACGTTGAAGGAAGCGATCTCACCGATGACGCAGTCGGATCCGTTGAAGGTCACCCTGATGGTGTCGGGGGAAACGGAGGTGACCGTAAGTCCCTGGAGGGAAGCGATGTCCGGAGAAATCGTGATCTTGGGATCCGATGACGGATTGAGCTTTCCGGGAACACCGTTGCGGTAGACGTCGAACCCGCCGGCAAGGAACCTTAGGGTGTACGAGTTGTTGCATTTTGCAGTATTCGCAAGTCTGGCTGTGAACAGCAGGTCAAGTCCGTTGACCGAGATGTCGGCGACTTCGACTGCGGCGTTGTCCGTCGCGAATTCGTTGAAGTCCTCCTCGCCGTAGCCCTTGGCTCCGGAGTTGGTGGTCACTGCGTCGGCCGTGTCAAGCATGCCTCCCGAAAAGGAGAACTGGAAAGCGGGAATGACGATGCCTACGTCCGTAGTGATGGTGACCCTATGTGTCTCGGTGCCCGAAGCACCTGCGAATGCTGCAAAAGACAGGAGAAAAAGAACTGTGATAATAGTTGTGATTTTCTTCAAAACTATTTCCTCTCTTCCGATAATTGTTCTAACCCACGTACCAAAATACTATGCCGTACGGCGCATGTCAATATTTTTTCAAATCTTTTTTCAGAAAAACTTTTAAAATTTTGAAATAAAATAAACAAAAAGTGCCGCGAAGCCGCGGCACCAGAATTGTATTCCTCAAGAGCAAGGGGGTTTACTCTATTGTATATTCAAGCGTGATGTCTGCGAAATAGTCGCCGTCGTACATCATCAGGTCCTCCTGTCTGTACCAGACCGAGGAGAATGTGGCGAGGACCGTGTCGGCCTCGACTGTGGTTCCTCCGCCGAGGTAGTTGATGTCGATGGTGACCGAGTTGTCGGTGGTCTCGCCGTTGACGACGACCGCCGCGCTGTCCGGATTGCCGCTGAAGGACGAGAACACGGGGTTCGCGCTCTCATGGATCGTTCCGTCCTGGGACACCAGGGTAAGCTTGCCTGCGGTCACGCCGAGCGTGATGGACTCGTTCGTCCTGGTCTTGGAGGTCTGGACGATGCGGAAATATGTGACGACATCCTCGAAGGAGATGTCGTAGTTACTGATATGGACGTCCCTGTCGCCTGCCGTCTGGGCGGAGCTTCCGAGCGTGATGATGAAGACTCCGCTCTCTCCCCTGTTCATGGCCTCGGCGTTGGCCTTCTCGATGGTGATGGAACCGACGGCAGACTTGATCCTGATGGTGTTGCCGAGTGTCGTTACGGCAAATGCCAATCCGCAGAGAAGAACGGAAAACAAAAGGATCGATGCTATTTTCTTCATTACGGTCTTTCCCCCGGTTATGTGCTTGCACACAAGTTCTTTATTTTTATAAACCAAATAACCCTGCCGGTCAATAATTTTTTAAAAATTTTTCCACTTTTTTCCCGAGAGATTTAAAAATTTTTTCAAATCGCCTTACAGCAGGCCCTTCATCTTCTCAAGGACGGAGGTCAGGTAGACCCATTTGTCCAGGGCGACTTCCGCCGCGGCCATGATGTTGGCCTTCTCGCCGAGCATTGAGCGCTCGATCGTCATTCCGGGGCATTTCTTCTGCAGTTCCCTGAGGCAGTAGTCGGTGATGGTGGCGCCCTCGCCTCCTATGACGACCTTGTCGGAACCGGTGATGCGCACCGCCATGTCTATGGCCTTGGCCATGGCGTCGAAGACGGGCTCCTCCATGCCGTTCCACAGGTCCTTGAGGTGCACGTCCCTGTTTCCGGAAAGGGCCCAGGCCGAAACGTTGGCCTCAAGGCACCCTATCCTGCCGCAGGAGCACAGGCCTGTCTGGGCGACCTTCAGATGGGCGAAGTCGTTCGCACCTCCGAAGACCCTGTCGCCGCAGACCAGGGCCATGTTCACCGAATCACCCCATTCTATGTATATGATGGGCTCGTCGGAGGACAGAAGGCCTGTTCCGTAGGCGGCGTAGCGCTCGGCGTCGACCAGGGCGTAGGTGCTGTTGCGGGCCACGGTTCTGATGTCCAGGACCTTCTCGAAGGCATCGGCTATGGGGAGGTTCTTCCAGGGAAGGTACGGACTGCTGACTATCGTGCGGCCGTCGGCGGAGACCTTTCCGCCCGCGGAAATGCCCGCTCCGATGATCCTGGAGCGGTCTGCCAGGCGCACGACGCGGATGCAGCTCTTGATTATCTCGGCGCAGAAGGCCTCGACGGACGCGGCATCCTTGTTGAGCGGGATGCGCTCGAAATGAAGCGGTTCGGAAAGCAGGTTGCACAGGGCCACGGTGCAGAACCTCCTGCCTATGTCGACGCTCAGGACGTAGCGTGCGTCGGAGACGATGGAGAGGCAGGTTGGACGTCGTCCGTTGGCGCTTTCCATCTTCCCCGCCTCCGCCACGAGGCCTTCGGAGATCAGGTCGTCGACGATCTCGCCAGTGGAGACCTTGTTGAGTTCAAGGACCCTCGCGATCTCAGCCTTCGAAAGGTTCTCCCCCGTCCTGAGGCATCCCAGGACGCGGGCCGTGTTGATCGTCCTCGCGGACCTGGGCTGCGAAAGCTTCATGTCGGCCATGTCACTCCTCCGAAACGATCTTCCTGTATTTCTCGAACTCGGCGTCGTCGCAGAGGACGAAATGTCCCTCGCAGACCTCGCGGAAGGTCGGCGCGCCGTTCCTGTAGTCGTGGTCGGCCACCGGGTTGTAGACTATGCGCTTGCGGTTGCGCTCGTACTCCGGGTCGGGCTGCGGGATGGCCGAAAGCAGCGACCTCGTGTACGGATGCAGCGGATGTCTGAAAAGCTCCTCGGAATCGGCCAGCTCGACCAGATGTCCGAAGTACATGACTCCGATCCTGTCGGAGAAGTACTTCACGACCGAGAGGTCATGGGCGATGAACATGATTGTCAGGCCCATCTTCTCCCTCAGGTCGTTCATGAGGTTCATGATCTGGGCGCGGATGGACACATCCAGGGCCGAAATGGGCTCGTCGGCGATTAACAGCGACGGCTCCATGATGACTGCCCTGGCGACGCCGATGCGCTGCCTCTGTCCTCCGGAGAACTCATGCGGATAACGCGACGCGTGCTCGCGCACCAGACCTACGGTCTCCAGCATCTCATAGACCTTGTTGTCTATGTACTGCTTGTCCTTGATTCCGCGGATGATCAGGCCCTCGGCTATGATGTCGCGGACCGTCATCCTGGGGTCCAGGGACGCTATGGGATCCTGGAATATCATCTGGATCTGGTTGACCAGCTTGCGGTCCACGTTCTTGTTGACCTTCTTCGCTTCGTCGATCAGGGCCTTGTTGTCGGCTATGACCTTGTCCAGCTCGGCCTTGCGGGCCTCGTCGGTGCAGGTCTTCTTCTCCTTGCGGGCCGCCGCGATGGCGTCCTTGTAGGTCCTGGTTCCGGCGCTGATGCGCTGTCCCTTGAACCAGACGTTTCCGCCCGTGATGTCGTACAGCTTGATGATGGACCTTCCGGTCGTGGTCTTTCCGCAGCCGGACTCGCCGACCAGACCGAAGACCTCGCCCTGCTTTATGTCGAAGCTGACGTCGTCGACGGCCTTGTTCACGGCGAACTTGCCCAGCCTGAAGTACTGGCACAGATGCTCTACCCTAAGAAGGACGTCCCTGTCGTTGTCTTTGTCTGCCATCAGATGAGTCCTCCTTTCCTTGCGATCCTGTCCCTGACGATCTCGGGCATCTCTAC
>JAGABK010000080.1 GCA_017614625.1 Spirochaetales bacterium | reverse complement strand
GTTGGGGATTCCCTGCGGGTCCTCGCCGATGAGCCCGCTCTCATGGGCTCCGACGGGGTTGAAATAGCGCAGGAGGACGACGGACATGTCCGGGTCGGCGGTACACAGGGCCTTGAAGATCTGTTCGCTCATGTACTTGGTCCATCCGTACGGATTGGTGCAGTTTCCGGTGCGGCTGGTCTCGGTCAGAGGCATCCCGTTGTCCCCCGAGTAGACGGTGGCGCTGGACGAGAAGACAAGGCTCTTCACGCCGTGTGCCTTCATGACCTTGCACAGCACCAGCGAGGCGTCCAGGTTGTTGGAGAAATACTCCAGCGGCTTCTGCACGCTCTCGCCCACGGCCTTCAGGCCGGCGAAGTGGATGACGCTGTCGATGGGATACTTTGAAAAGACTCCGTCCAGGGCCTTTTCGTCGCAGACGTCGACCTTGTGGAAGGCGGGCCTCCTGCCCGTGATCTCCTTCACGCGGTCGAGGGATTTCTCGTGGCTGTTGACAAGATTGTCGGCCACAACGACATCAAAACCGGCGTTCAGAAGCTCCACGCAGGCGTGGCTTCCTATGAACCCGGCTCCTCCAGTTACAAGAATCATTCCGATACCTCACTCAAACATTGAACCTGAAACCGGTTTATTATATCATATTGCACAGCCATGAACGAATACGTTTTGGACCACCAGATGAAAAGGATTCTCAAGTTGCGCAGCAGACTCAGTCTGGGAGACGTGACGACTGCATCCGAGAACGACATCCAGGCGTACAACCGTTCCGAATTCAAGCAGTCCGTATTCAAGAAACTCTACAGGCCCAAGACGGAGAACATGATCAGACGCACCTTCATCATCCCGGTGAACGATGGCGCGATTACGGGGTATCTGTTTGAAAAAGTGAAGAACAAGTCCGTTTCAGGCCAGAATTCCCTGATCATCCTTTTCCATGACGGAG
The DNA here is from genome assembly GCA_017614625.1 of Spirochaetales bacterium. Classification (GTDB taxonomy): domain Bacteria; phylum Spirochaetota; class Spirochaetia; order Sphaerochaetales; family Sphaerochaetaceae; genus UBA9732. The sequence continues at coordinate 7,033 of JAGABK010000080.1, read as the reverse complement.
GCTGGGTGCTGGGCAACATGCGCAAGTGCGCCGCCGTCTGCAGCAACATCTGCGACACCACCGGAGCCACCGTCCTGGCCGTTGACTACCGCCTCGCACCCCAGTTCAAGTTCCCCGTTCCGCTGGAGGACTGCTACAGCGCCTTCCTCTGGGCGGCCCAGGGAGCCAGGTACTGGAAGGTGGATCCGGACAAGATCTTCCTCATGGGAAACTGCGCCGGAGGCAACCTCGCGGCCTGCGTGAGCCGCCTCGCCAGGGACCGCAAGGGACCCAAGATCGCCGGCCAGATCCTGCTGTCGCCCATCACCGACGGAAGGATGAGGACCGAAAGCCAGGAGCAGTTCAAGGACTGCCCCACCCTCACCTCGAAGTCGCTGGCCTACTACATCCAGAACTACTCCCGCGAGCCCAAGGACATCCTGGACCCGCTGTTCTCACCTCTTCTTGCGAAGGACCATTCGCGCCTTCCCGAGACGCTCATAATCTGCGGAGAGTACGACCCGCTTCTCGATGAGTCCATGCTCTACGCCGAGGCCCTCAACAGCGCGGACACGCCCGCCAAGTGCCTCATGGTGAAGGGAGCCTTCCACAGCTTCATCGACTTCCCCGACCTCGAAGCCTGCAAGGACAGCCTCCAGGCCATCTCCACCTTCATCGGTGGCCGTGCGGTCTCCGGCGTGGAGATGCTTACGAGGGAAGAGAGGAAGAAACTGGAGAGAAGACCCCGTCTGGTGGTTGAATAACCATTTGCCCGGGCTCAGACCTGTCTGGGCTTTTTCTCCGGGACGTTTCCGATAAGCAGACCGATAGACTCTTTCTTGAACAGGTACTTCTTGTCCCCGCTTGCGGAGAAGTAGCAGTACCAGCATTTCTCGTCTGCCTTGTAGTGGACGTCGCAGCCCATGATGTACGAACTGGCCCAGCCCTTTTCGGAGGGAACCAGGATGGGCTCGTTGCTGCACCTTTCCCACAGATAGCCGTCCTCGCTCTTGAGGAGGATCATGCACGAGCTTGTCCTGCGCTTGGAGGAATCCCAGTAGACGGGACACTGGAAGGCGTACAGGACATCGCCGCAGGGTATGACGCGGATGCTTCCGCAGCCCAGGTTGGACCATCTGTCGTCCGGAATCGGCTCAAGAAGAGGCTGGTCGGGCCTGACCATGCGGTACGGTCCGGTAAGTGAGGACGAGGACACGCAGCCGAAGTATCTGGAGACCTTCTGCCCGGTGTCGGGAAGGACAAGGTGCGAGGCGCCGAAATAGAGGCGGTACTCGTCCCCCGCCCTGATGAGCTGGGGTCTGGAGATGCGTGGATAGCGCAGGTAGTCGCCGGCGAACGGGATGGTGCGGCCGTCGAGAAGAAGGCGCGGCTTGCTCCAGGTGACCAGGTCGGTGGAGGTCCTCATCTCTATGCAGGAGTAGCTGTCGCGCTTGCCTTCTCCCGTCCTGTGGCTCACGAACGGGATGTTGCGGTCGTGCTTCTCGTAGATGAGGTAGTAGTTCTCGTTCTCCATGAAGATGAACGGCGAGTGTCCGCGGATCTCGATCATCTTGCGCGGCTCCCATGCAATGCCGCTGGTCGAGATGAAATGGTGCAGGCCGAACCAGGAGTGGAAGAACATGTGCCACTTGCCGTCGCAGCTCTGCTGCGGCAGAAGCACCTGGGGATCACAGATTTTGGGGATGTATTCCTTTCCCGTCACCAGCGGTTCGTCGCTGAACGGAAACCATCTGCATTTCTCAAGATCCTGCAACGGTCACTCCTTCACGTTCTTTCCCGTCTCTTTCTTTCCCGCATCGTTCTTCCGGGGCCTGTTCTTCCTGGGTGCGAAGACCGGCGCGAAGTTCTTCTCCATGTCGACGCGTCTGGTGTACCACTTGATGAGCCTGTTGTAGATGAGCCAGGAAAGGGCGACCGAGCCGGCGAAGATCATGAACAGCCACAGCGTGTTGAGGTTGCTCTCCGGATCCCCGAACTTGCCCAGAAGGACGAAGCCGACGATCATGAAACCTATCATCAGAACCACGTTGAGTATCGTCGCGATCAGGATGAACAACGCGGTGTTCGTCTTCTTTCTGCTTTCTTCCTTCATTTTCCTTTCCTCTTGCCGTCTTCCCTTCCGTTTCCCGAGAACAGGACGGACAGGGCGAACAGTATCACGAATACGACGACGCAGCTGTCGCTTATGTTGAACGTGGGCCAGCGGTCCAGGCCGAACAGCCCGTAGAACTTTATGCTTATGAAATCGACCACGCCCTCGTCGAAACGGAAGATCCTGTCGATCAGGGTTCCGAATCCGCCGCCAGCGATTCCGGCCAGGAACCATCTCTGGGCATTGGTCAGCTTGATTTTGTCGGTGACGATCATGACGCAGATGCCCACCATCAGGGCCAGGGGAAGCAGGATGAACAGCAGCACGCGCAGGAAGACGGACCCTCCGGCGCCGAGGCTGAAGGCCGCACCCGTGTTGCGGACATGGCAGATGATGATGAAATCGTTGAAGAAACTCGCGCCGATCTGGTTGAGCGGGATGTTCTTTATGACGAGGATCTTAGAGATCTGGTCCACCGCAACAAGCGCGAGAGTCAGAATGAACGGCAGGAACCGTTTGGCTTTTTCCTTCATTTTTCCGTACTTCTCCAAGGGAGAACTATATTACAAACCGAGCGGGATATCAACAAAACAGGTCTCGAGGCCCATTTCGCTGCCCACCATCTCCATGACGGCCTTCACCCCGAACGTCTCGGTCTCGTAATGTCCCAGGCAGAGCATGCTCATGTCCCTCTCCTGACAGTCGATGACCGTGGAATAGCGGCTCTCGCCCGTGATCAGCAGGTCCAGCCCCTCGTCCATGGCGGTGTAAACGTCGCCCGCACCGCCGCCGGAGACGATTCCGACCGTGCGGAACTTCCTGCCGGTGCAGTTTATCGCGAAATTGGTGTCGTTCTCCCGGACTCCCAGAAGGCCGATGGCCTCCTTCGCCGTGACCGGCTCCGGGAAGACGCCCTTGACGCCCACGAAGGCCCCGCGGAACTTCGCGAAGGGCTGTATGTCCGCAAGGCCGAGCTTCTTGGCCATCTGCGCGTTGTTGCCGTAGACCATGTGCGCGTCGAGCGGAAGGTGGCATGCGAACAGGGCCACGTTGTTGTCCAGAAGGGTCTTGATCCTGTTGTAATGAGCGCCTGTGACGGTGATCGAGCTGCCCCAGAAGATGCCGTGGTGCACGAACAGGACATCTGCGTGCCTGACGGCGGCCTCCTGCATGGTAGCCAGGGAGGCGTCCACGGCGAATGCGACCTTGCGGACTTCTGCGTCCGCGTCTCCGACCTGAAGTCCGTTCACGGACGGATCCACGCCGTAGAAGTTCCCGATCTCAAGTATTTCCGACATCCTGCCGGCGAAGTCTTTAAGTTTCATACATTCATTCTATTTTATTGCCACGCTTTTTGCTACCACCTGAACAATTGACACTGTTTTTTCCACCTCCTACACTAGTGGCATGAAAAGCACCGAACTCAGCGCCGCACAGGCACGCTTCACATACGACCCCGACCGCATAGCCGTCCTCCGCAGGACCTGCCGCAAGGCGGGGATCATCGGCCAGCCGCGCGCCATGAAGGCCCTCGAGATGGGCATGAACGTCAACAAGCGCGGGTACAACATCTACATCAGCGGGGAGGACGGAACCGGCCGCCACACCGCAGTGCGCGAGATCGCCGCGAAGATCGCAGCCTCTAGGCCCGTGCTGGACCTCGCCTACGCCTTCAACTTCAGACGCCCGCAGTCTCCTTTCCTCATTGCCCTCCCGTCCCCACACGGAACGGCGCTCAAGAGCCTGACCGACAGGATCTCCGCCCTCGTAGGGAACGAGGACTGGAAGACAGCTCTGGAGCTGGCTCGCAAGGGCGCCTCGGAGCTTCCAGCCGAACCTCTTCTGGGCCAGTACCTCTCGCAGGTGGCCGACGCCCTGGACAGACGGATTGCGGATCCGGAGAAATACCTGGTGAACCTCATCTGCGACAACAGCGGGAAAAGCGGCTGCCCGCTGGTGGAGGAATACCACCCCACCCACGCAAACCTGTTCGGCCAGCTGACCGGAAAGGGTTCGTGCGTCCATCTGGGACTGACGTCCGGCTCCATCCTCGATGCCGCAGGCGGATTCATCACCGTACGCGCCGACAAGATCCTCTCGCAGGAGGGCCTCTGGGAGAGCCTGAAGCTCTATGCCGAAAGCTCGAGCTTCACGGTCAGGGACACCACCGACAAGGAGAGCGTGTTCATCAGACCGGTCACGCCGGTGCTTCCGACCAAGATCATCCTGGTAGGAAGTGACGAGCTCTACGACAAGCTCTGCGACTCGGACGACGAGTTCCTCAGGCTGTTCAAGGTCTCGGCGGAGTTCGATTTCTCCATGCCTTCTTCCGATGAGAACGTCAGCGGAACGATAGCCTATATCCTCGACCTTGCCGAGAAAAACAACATGAAACATGTCTCTGACGCCGCCATCTGCGAGCTTCTCACCTACAGCTCCTGGTACGCCGAGATGCGAGACGAGCTGACCACGAAGCTCTCTTTCCTGGGCGACCTCCTCTTCGAGGCGGACTACGTGGCCGCCCGGGAGAACCTGCCGGAGATCAGCGGAGAGTGCATCCGCCTGGCCATGGAGGAAAGGGATTTCGCCAACAGCCTCACGGAGGAGAAGATCAACCAGGAGATCAGGAACGGCGAGATGGTCATCTCGCTCGAGGGAACAAAGACCGGCGTGCTGAACGGCCTTGCGGTCATGGACCGAGGCCTGGCCTCCTTCGGAACGCCCACGGTGATCTCCGTCTCGGTCGCACCGGGCTCGGAAGGTATCGTGAACATAGAGCATGAGGCCGGTCTTTCCGGAGAGATCCACGACAAAGGCCTGCTGATCCTCGAAGGCTACCTTAGAAAGCAGTACGCCAGGACCTTCCCGCTTTCGGTCTATGCAGGAATCTGCTTCGAGCAGTCCTACGCGGAGGTCGACGGCGACAGCGCCTCATCGGCCGAGCTCTTCGCCCTGCTTTCTGCCATCGGAGAGCTGCCGGTGCGCCAGGAGATTGCCGTGACGGGTTCGGTCAACCAGCTGGGGGACATCCAGCCGGTCGGAGGGATAAACGAGAAGATCTCGGGCTTCTTCACGATCTGCGAGCAGATGGGGCTCACGGGCAGGCAGGGAGTGATAATCCCGCGCCAGAACATCAAGTCGCTGGTGCTGCCGGAGAAGGTCCTTCGCGCCATCGAGGCCGGAAAGTTCCACATCTACCCGATATCGACGATCGACGAGGGAATGGAGATCCTGACCCTGCGCCAGAGCGGAAAGCGCAACGTGAAGGGAAACTTCCCGCCGGACACCATCAACCACATAATAGAAAACAGGCTCAGAAAGCTCTACGAACTTTCCAAGCCCAATTGAAGTATTTGAAAAAAGTATTCCGGTTCATTCCCGAGGGACAGTACTGTCTGTACGGCCCGAGCGCTGTGACGCCGGAATCACCGGGAATCAGCTGTTGGAGAAGCGGTTGTCCCAGTCGGACTCCTTCTGCCTTCTCTCATAGTCCTCGGCGCTCTCGGCCTTTGCCTCGGACTTCACGAAATCCTCGGGCTCGGGGTTGTAGTAGTAGGTCCTGCCCTTCTTCTCCGCCTTGCGGTCCTTGCGGCCGTCCCTGTAGCCCCTCTCGTAGCTGTAGCTGTCCTCGTCATAGGGGTTCACGGGAAGAACCAGTCCCAGGATGAAGTAGATGATCAGACACGGTGCGATCGCGGTGAAGATCGCGATGAGCACGACGATCAGTCTGATCGTGTCCACCGGATAGTCGCGCCATTCGGCAATTCCCCTGCATACGCCCAGGATCTCTCCGTTCTTCGATCTGTAAAGTCTCTTGGTTGCCATTTCAATCATCTCCTGTATCCTTTCGGCCTCAGCCGTTCATGTTCTTCTTGAGCTGCTCAAGCTCGCTCTCTATCTCTTCCTGCTCCTCAAGGTCCTTGAACTTCAGCTCGGTGTCCTTGTCCTCGGCAGCCTGGTTCTTCCTCTCGCTCATCTTGTCGATGTGCTCCTCCATGCGGCTGAAGCGCTCGACCGGATCGGCGTCCTTGTTCTTGCTGCTCCAGTTGTACGTGTAGGTGTACGGTCCGGAAGACGCCTTGCGTCTGGCCTCGGCCTCCTCTGCTTCCCTGGCAGCCTGCTCGCGCATTGCCCTGTACTTGGCCTTGGCGCTCTCGAGCTTCTCGTTCAGCTTCTCGATGTCGGCCTTGTACTTTTTGACCAGCTGGTCGTAGCGCTCGCTCTCGGCCCTGAGCTTCTCGAGCTCCGCCGTAAGCTTCTTCTTCTCCAGAAGCGCTTCGCGCGCCAGGTCGTCGCGGCCCTTGCTGATCGCCAGCTCGGCTCTCTTCTGCCAGCGGTCGACCAGACCCTCAAGCTCCTGCACCTTGCGCTTGGCGGTGTTTTCAGCTCCGATCGCGGCGGCGCAGTTCGTCTTGATCTCGATGATGGTGTCCTCCATCTCGTTGATCATCAGCTTCACCATCTTTTCCGGGTTTTCAGCCTGGTCCAGAAGCGAATTGATGTTGGAATTTATGATATCCATGAATCTTGAAAAAACTCCCATGGCTTTCCTCCTGTCAAATCCGTTACGCCTACTACATAGCAAATGCCGTGCCAAGTGTCTTTTTGAGGCCGGAAACGGCTTTTTCCGTGCTCTACGCGCGATTTGCATATAATAATAGCACAGAACGGTTGGTTTTTTTAACCTTTTATGGTAAATTTAACCACATGGCGGAGTTCAAGGACAGTTACATAGGCGAATCGGAGGTATTCCTCGATTTCCAGCAGCGCATAGCAGAGGCCGCGGCGGTGGACCGCAGCGTCCTTGTCATAGGCGAGCGCGGAAGCGGAAAGGAAATGGCTGCCAGCAGGCTCCATTACCTGTCAAAACGCTGGCAGAAAAACCTTGTGACAGTCAACTGCGCTGCCCTTGCACCCACGCTGATAGAAAGCGAGCTGTTC
>JAGABK010000079.1 GCA_017614625.1 Spirochaetales bacterium | reverse complement strand
CGTCCCTGTCCATCAGGGAGACGATGAAGCCGTCCTGCTCAATGAATGAGTGAAGCAGCTTCATATAAGGGGCGGCGATATTCAGCAGTTCCCTCGAGCTTTCGCATGCCATGGCCAACTCGGACTCGGAGACCTTCTGTTTCTCGGTCTTGCGCCCAATGACAACATCCTTGTAGTACTGTTCCCAGCAGTCCATTATCTGGGGTCTGATGCCTGTTATTCCTTCGAAGGATCCTGTGTGGAAATACTTCTCACGCATGTTCCTGATATGGTCGAACTGCTCGACGGTCATCTGCATTGTTTGGCCTCTTATGTGTAACGTTTGTAAATACAAGTGTAACACCTGCTTTACAGTTTGTAAAACAAATTGCAATGAAAGTGTAAAGAATGTGTATCAGGACGGCCTGAAACAGTGTTGGCATGGAATATGCATGAATATAAGGTTGGAGGACTACAGTGAATTACTTACAATGGTTGACCAAATGTACGCCTACAAAATTCTGGCATGATTCTGCGATTCCTTCGGAAATTGACGAAGCGATTGAAAACGGTGCGCTGGGTGTCACGACGAACCCTGTTCTCACCTACAAGACCCTTCAGGCCGTGCCCGAGTTCTGGCAGCCTGAGGTAGACAAGATCCCCAAGGACCTGACGCCCGCCGAGAGGGCGGAGGCCCTGCTTCAGATGGTGGCCACCTATGCTGCGAAGAAGTTCGACAAGGTCTTCAAGGAGACCGACGGAGAGAACGGCTACGCGCTGGGACAGCTGGACCCGACCATCTGCAACGATTCCGAGAAGATGATCGCCCAGGGCCTGCGCTATGCCTCATGGGCCGACAACATCTCGGTCAAGACCCCTTCGATCATGTCCGCGCTGCCGCTCATCGAGCTGCTTGCATCCCGCGGAACGGCCGTCTGCACCACGCTGAACTTCTCGGTCTCACAGGCCATGGCGGTGGGCGAGGCCTACATGAAGGGCCGTGCCAAGGCCATCGCCAACGGCATCAAACCCAAGCCGATCTTCGTCGTCCAGCAGGGCGGAAGACTTGACGAGTACCTCATCGAGGTCGCCAAGGACAACAACATCGGCATCGACCCGGAGCTTATCAAGAACGCCGGAAACGCCATCTGCAAGAAGGTCTACAGGCTCTTCAAGGAGAAGGGAATCCCTGCCAAGGTCATGCCCGCAGGTCTCAGGGGAGTCCATCACCTGACCGCCATGGCAGGCGCAGACATGACGTTCTCGCTGCAGGCAAGGATCCAGAAGATGGCCATCGAGGCCGATCCGGAGAGGGTCTGCCACATCGACGAGGAGATCCCGCAGTCGATAATCGACAAGCTCTATGCAATCCCCGAGTTCGTCAAGGCCTACGAGGAAGGCGGCCTGAAGCCCGAGGAGTTCATTACCTTCGGCGTGACGCAGAAGACTCTCTCGCAGTTCCTGTGGACCGGATGGGTCCCGCTCGAGACTTATCAGGCTTCCAAGTCCGACAGATGGTTCTGATCCGGAGGACGCGATGAAAGGTGTTGTCAAATACGCGCTCGGTCCCGACGGCGTGGCTCTGATGGAGCTTCCCGATCCCACGCCGAAAGAGGGCGAGTGCCTTGTGAAGGTCCTGGCCGCAGGCATCTGCGCGAGCGACATCCATGCGATAAAGGATGAGCGCTCGGTCACCATGCCCGTGGCCCTGGGCCATGAATACATAGGCCAGATAGTAGAGACCTGCGGCGACACGGGAAAGCTCAAGGCCGGCGACTGGGTGGTGAGCCTTCCGGCATGCTACAGCTGCGGAAGCTGCCGCGAGTGCAGGGCCGGAGCCGTAACCCTTTGCAGGCAGAGGAAATCCATAGGTTCGCACCGCAACGGAGCCATGGCAAACTATGTTGTCGTTCCCGCAAAATATACATGGAGGTAGCCGACAAGGGCGCCGACGAGCGTTCGCTCGTCCCTTATGCCCTGGCCGAGCCTCTTGCATGCGTCGTGCACGGTGTCTATGAGAAGGTTGACGTCAAGCCAGGCGATGTCGTCGTGGTAAGCGGCCCCGGAATCATCGGCCAGCTGTGCGCCAAGGCCTTCAGGCTGCGCGGAGCCCATGTGATCCTCTCCGGAATCGAAGTGGACCGCGAGAAGCTCGAGTTCGCCAAGGCGATAGGGAATGCGGATGTGGTCGTCACCAATACGGCCGACCTCGAGGAGGTCCTGAAGGCCATAAGTCTGGGCGGAGCGGACATCACATGCGACTGCGCCGGCGTGGTTCCTTCTCTGGACACATGTCTCAAGGTCATCAAGCCCATGGGAACGCATCTGCAGATGGGTCTTTTCGGCGGCAAGGTTCCGTTCAGGCTGGACGGGATCTTCGACAGGGAAGTGACCTATATCCCGGCCAACTCTTCCACGGTCTCGTCCTGGAAGATCACGCTGGAGCTGCTGGCCCAGAAGAAGCTCGACCTCTCGCCCTATGTCTCGATGAAGGTCGGTCTGGATGAATGGAAATCGGCATTCGATGCCGTTATAGGTAAGAAAGTGTACAAGGCCCTCATAATGCCCAACGGCGTTGTCGGGGACTGAGTCTGATGGAGGATATCAAATGATAAAAAAGGAAACAGCCCTTTGGATTTACAGGAAGATGAACGAGATACGTGATTTCGAGGAGACCGCGTGGACGTTGTTCACACAGAACAAGCTCCGCGGATCCGTTCATCTGTACACCGGAGAGGAGGCGATTGCGGCAGGCGTCTGCTCGCAGCTTTCCGATGAAGACTACATCACCTCGACGCACAGGGGCCACGGCCACTGCATCGCCAAGGGAGCGAGCCTGGACAGGGCTCTGGCGGAGCTCATGGGCAAGGCCACAGGCTACTGCAAGGGCAGAAGCGGCTCGATGCACATCGCGGACTTCAAGAAAGGCAACCTGGGCGCCAACGCAATAGTCGGCGGCGGAATCCCCATCGCCGTAGGCGGAGGACTTGCGATCCAGATGCAGAAGAGGAAGAACGTATCCGTTTCGTTCTTCGGCGACGGAGCCTCCAACCAGGGAACGTTCCACGAGTCCATCAACCTCGCCGCAGTCTGGAAACTGCCCGTCATCTTCATCTGTGAGAACAACCAGTTCGGACTGACAGTCCCCACATGGCAGTCGACATCCGTCGAGAACATCGCCGACAGGGCCAAGGGATACGGAATCGCGGGCGAGGTCGTAGACGGCAACGACGCAGTGGCGGTCTACGAGGCTTTCGAAAGGGCCAAGAAGCGCGCTTTGGCAGGCGAGGGCCCCACGCTCCTCGAGTGCAAGACATACCGCTGGCGCGGACACTGGACAGGTGACCCGGAAGTCTACCGCAGCCGTGAGGAAGTGGAGGACTGGAAGACGAACCGCGACCCCATCAAGCTGTTCGCCGAGTACATCAAGAAGAACAAGCTCGCCAGCGCCGCGACGCTGAAGAAGATCCAGGACGAGGCCGCCGCCGAAATGGCCAAGGCAGTCGAGTTCGCTGAGAACAGCCCGCAGCCGGATCCCGCACATGTCACTGACGATGTGTTTTTCGAAGGTTGACCGTCACGGAGTCTAAGGAGGAATTATGGCATTACTTACATATGCACAGGCAATAAACCGTACACTCGCCGAAGAGATGAGAAGGGACGAGAAAGTATTCGTCATGGGCGAGGATGTCGAGAAGCTCGGCGGAGTCTTCGGATGCACGCGCGATCTATACAAGGAATTCGGAACTGACAGGGTCAGGAATACTCCCATCTCGGAATCAGCCTTCGTGGGCGCCGCTCTCGGAGCAGCCTGCGCCGGAATGAGACCGGTGGCCGAGCTCATGTACTGGGACTTCGCATTCGTCTGCGCCGACCAGCTTTTCAACCAGGTCGCAAAGACCAGATACGTCTTCGGCGGAAACGCCAAGATACCCCTTGTCATCAGAAGCCAGCAGGGTACCGGAAGAGGAAACGCCGCGACCCATTCGCAGAGCGTCGAGAGCATCTTCGTCCACATGCCCGGCCTGAAGGTCGTATGTCCTTCCACGGCTGAGGATGCAGCAGGACTCCTGCGCACCGCAATCAGGGATGACAACCCGGTGTGCTTCTTCGAGCACAAGGCACTCTATCTCTCCAAGGGCGAAGTACCAGACGATCCCGAGTTCGCAATTCCGTTCGGAAAGGCCAGGATCAGAAGGGAAGGCTCCGATGTAACGATCGTCGCCAACCTGCTTTACGTCAACAAGGCCCTTGAGGCTGCCGAGATCCTCGAGAAGGAAGGCATCAGCGCCGAGGTCATCGATCCCAGGACACTGGTTCCGTTCGACTACGACACGGTCATCAACAGCGTCAAGAAGACAGGTCGCATCGTGATCGCCCACGAGGCCCACAGGAACAACGGATGGAGCACCGAAGTGGCATCCCGCGTATGCGAGCAGGCCTTCAGATATCTGGACGCATCTCCGATCTGCCTCGGAGCAAAGGCATGTCCGCTTCCGTTCAACCTCGGACTGGAGCAGGCGGTCATCCCGAGCGTGGATGAGATCGTCGCAGCCTGCAGGAAGACCCTTTACAAGGACTGAGGAGGCGTCATGGCTTCGATAGTTATAATGCCCAAACAGGGCCTTCTGATGGAAGAAGGCGTCATCGTCAACTGGATCGTCAAGGAAGGCGGCAAGGCCACCGAGGGCGAGCCTCTCTTCGAGATGGAGACAGATAAGCTGACGATCACAATGGATTCCACCGCAACCGGAACAGTCCTCAAGATCCTGCATCCCGAGGGAGATACTGTGCCCATCACCAAGCCCATCGCCATAATCGGTGAGCCGGGAGAGGATATCTCCGGATTGCTTGCACAGTGCGGGGAAGAGTGTCATGAAAGTAATGAGTCCCATGAGTGTCATGAGTCCCAAGAGTCCGATCAAACCCCACGAATTGAGGAAAAACCTACATCTCTCCCCCAGGGCATGCAGGTCGCATCTCCCAGAGCGAAGATGAGAGCCGAGGAGAACGGCCTTGATGTCAATGCAATCAAGGGAACCGGTCCGGACGGATATGTCATCGAGAAGGATGTCCTTGCTGCAATCGCAGCAGGCAGGAAAGCCACTCCGCTTGCGAAGAACATCGCAGCGGCAGAGGGCAGGAGCCTTGAAGGAGTTCAGGGAAGCGGCGTGAACGGAAAGATCACCGCAGCCGACCTGGCATGCGAAGCCGCCCCGGCAGCCGCTCCTGCGGCATCCAGAGGCGACAAGGTCGTTCCCATGAACGCCATGAGGAAGGCCATAGCCCGCAACATGACGGCAAGCAAGAACAACAACGTCCAGGCCTGCCACTTCATCGATGTGGATATGACCGCCGCCATGGCTCTCAGGGCAAAGTACAAGGCTGCGGACATCAAGATCTCGTTCAACGACATCATCATCCGCGTCTGCGCCCAGGCACTCAAGGAGTTCCCGATCGTCAATGCCTCGGTGGACGGCAACAACATCGTCTACCATGACGCGGTAAACATCGGAAACGCCGTATCCGTACCCAACGGACTGATTGTTCCCGTCATCAAGGACGCCGACATCATCGGCCTGAAGAACATCGCCAAGGTGTCTGCGGATCTGGTCGCCAAGGCCAGGAACGGCGCCCTCACCGAGGCCGACTACCACGGAGGAACGTTCACCGTCACATCTCTGGGAATGTTCGACATCGACTACTTCATCGCAAGGATCAACCCGCCTGAGTCGGCGATCCTGTCGGTCGGAAAGATCGACAAGAAGCCGGTGGTCGTGACAAACGCCGACGGAGAGGACAGCATCGTGATCAGACCCATCTGCACGCTGGGACTGAGCTACAACCACTGCATCATCGACGGCGCGGACGCCGCGAAGTTCCTCAAGGCGGTCAAGAACTACCTGCAGAACCCGGACATGATGATCTGAGGAGAACGATATGAAGGAATTTGACGTAATTGTTCTCGGCGGAGGTCCCGGCGGATACGAATGCGCCATAAGGCTTGCGGACAACGGCCTCAAGACGGCCCTGGTCGAGGAGGACACCCTCGGCGGAACCTGTCTCAACCGCGGCTGCATTCCCGCCAAGAGCCTTCTCCATTCGGCGGAACTGTACAGACAGGCGCTGGAATCCTCCGAATTCGGCGTCACAGCCTCGGACGTGAAGCTGGACTATGCGAAGGTCATCGAACGCAAGAACGCCGTCGTCGCAAGGCTTACAAAGGGAGTAGCCTTCCTTGAAAAGAACCACGGAGTCGAGGTCTTCAAGGCCCACGGCTCGCTTGCCGACGCACGCACGATCGAGCTTTCCGACGGAGAGACCCTCAAGGCCGCCAAGGCCATAGTCCTTGCCACAGGATCCAGCCCGGCATCCATTCCGGTTCCCGGAACCGACCTTAAGGGAGTGGTGGATTCGACAGGTCTTCTTGACCTCAGGGAGAAGCCCAACTCGATAGTCATCGTAGGCGGAGGAGTAATCGGAATCGAGTTTGCATCCTTCTATTCGGCAATTGGAGTGAAGGTGACCATCCTCGAGATGCTGCCTTCGATCCTGGCCACGCTGGATGCCGAAGTCTCAGATGCCGTTGCGAAGCAGCTGAAGAAAGACAAGGTGGAGATCTTCACCGGAGTCAGGGTCACAGGCATTTCCGAAGGCCTGAAGGTCACATACGCCAAGGCGGACGGCAGTTCTGCTACAGCCGGGGGAGATGTGGTCCTCATCGCTGGCGGAAGAAGACCGAACAGCAGGAACGCCGGTCTGGAGAAGGCAGGAGTTGAGACCGACAGGCGGGGCTTCGTCCAGGTCGACGGTCTTTGCAGGACCAATGTCCCCGGAATCTACGCCATAGGCGACCTCAACGGAAAGCTTCAGCTGGCCCATGTGGCAAGCGCCCAGGGACTCCTGGTTGCGGACCACATCGCCGGCAAGAAGGTGAAACAGCTGGACATGAACCACATCCCCTCATGCGTGTACTGCACGCCTGAGGCCGCGATGAT
>JAGABK010000078.1 GCA_017614625.1 Spirochaetales bacterium | reverse complement strand
GCATAGGCATGGTCTTCCAGGACTTCTCGCTGTTCCCGTCCATGGATGTGGCCCGCAACATCCAGTACGGCATGAAGGACATGACGAAGGAAGAAAAGGAAGCCGAGACGGAAAGGCTGCTGGAACTTGCCGGCCTTGCCGGCTACGGGACACGCCAGGTTCATGAACTTTCCGGCGGCGAAGCCCAGCGCGTAGCGCTGGTGCGCGCCATAGCGGCAAAGCCGGACGTGCTTCTTCTTGACGAGCCTCTTTCGGCCCTGGACGCACCGCTTCGCAGACACCTGAGGACCGTGATACGGCAGATCCACGAGGCCACCGGAATCACCATGCTCTACGTCACGCACGACCGCGAGGAAGCCTTCGCCGTAGCCGACAGGATCATGGTCATGCGGCGCGGCAACATCGAGGCCTTCGACAGCCCGGAGGAGATCTACAGACATCCGGCAAGCCTCTTCGTGGCCAACTTCACAGGCGACGGATCGGGCATTCCGGTGTCCTGCATCACGGGAGAAGACTCGGAAAACGTGCTTTTCTTCCGCCCTGAGGATACCGTTCTCGGAGATGTGCGGAACCCCGAAGGATACCTGAAGTTGGAAGACGCCACGCTCGAAAGCTGCGAGTTCAACGGCGCCAACTACATCGCCAAGCTCTCATACAAAGGCTACGGGATAACGGCTTTCTGCACGAAAAGGCCCGCAGGAGAGACCGTGACGATCTTCATCCCGAAAGACGCGGCGATTGAACTGAGATAGCTTTTGACTTCACTGTTTCCGTGGTGTATTTTTAAGAGAAATTGAGAAAAACATACCACTTTCGTCCGATTGTGGTATGTTTTCGGACAAATCGACAGAAAATACACCACAACCAACATGAATGTGGTGTAGAAATAGAAAAACTTGAAAAAATATACCACAGCAGAAGTGTAAGAACCGCCTTCAGTCCTACAGCCAGCTTCCCACAACCACCAGTGAGTTGTAGTCCTGCCTCAACGTCCCGTCAGACGGGGAGTTCTTCACACGCAGGATCCCGTCCTCGTTGATTACGAACGTGGTCGACCCGCCGCCGTCCAGGTTTATTCCGTCAGTGGCTCCGAAATCCTTCAGCAGCAGGGCCATGTCGCCCTGATATGCTCCGTTGGAGATTTTCGGCTGACGTCCGTCCAGGGCAATCAGTATGGCCTTGCCCTGACCATCATGGCCAACGACCGTCCTGGGATGCCTTTCCTTTTCCGTGAGGCTCTGCGAAATCACCCCGTCGGAAAGCAGCACGAGGCCTCCTCCGACAGCCTCGACTATGTGCGGAAGCTCATCTGATGTGGGCGCTCCGGCATGGCAAAGGTACGAGCCGTCGTTCAGTACCGCGAAGAAGGAGCGGCTTGCCGTCTCAATGACCTGCATGACGACGGAATTCTTGATGCAGGTGCCCCTGGGGGAGCCGTCCTCGTTGATCCTGAAGAAGTCTGCGTTCACACCGGCAATCACATCGTAGCCTGCCTGCACGGCGCTCTCCATGGCCTCGACAGTAGTGGCGCGCTTTTCGCCCATGACATAGCCGTTCTCAGGAGTTGCGTTGATCAACGTGGCGCTGCCTTTCTCCACCTCAAGGACATAGGCCACGACGGGACTGTCGTCAGCATCGATGTAATGGTTCACCATGTATGTGACGCCTTCGCGGAGAACAGTGCTTTCAGAGCTTGCAAGAACGAATCCGTTCTCATAGTTGCCCCATGCAGACACCGGAGACGAAGGAAGCGCAATCGAGATTTCAGTCACGTCGTCCGAGAAGACAGGTTGGAAGAATGCCCGGATCGCGGCCATGAGCATGTAGGCAGGACCGTTTATGTCCAGGTTCCCGTTGTCGTCCCTCACAGTGTACGCCGCGGATTTCTCCTCGGGACTCACCCCGACAAGGATCTTCCTTCCCGACGCCTCCGTGGCGATGGAGAGATTGTAGCCCGTCCTGTAGAGGATCAGGTTCTTCAGAAAAGTCGCCGCCCTGCAGGGTTCACCCGACAGCTTGGGAACCACAATCGTGTATTCGTAGATGGGGATACCGCCCAGCAGGAAGGAACCGACCCGGTAATCGCCGGAGTGGAACTCATAGACGTCCTCAAGGACTCCGTCGCAGGACTTCACATATTCAAGGAAAGCCTCGGCGGCAGCCTTGGTTGACTCCAGGTTTCCACCGGCAACGACAGCGTTTGTCCCTGACACGGCGTAGCACCAGTCGTCAGCCCTGAGGGTCCCGGCATACTCCGAAGCGACGGCCCTGTCGGTCAGGCCGAAGGATATCTCGTTGTCCGCCTGCGGACCGGTGTCGTTGGAGACGGTCACCGGCAGGCCTGTAATCACCTCCAGCTCCCTGGCCATTGCCTTGGCTGCGTTGACGACCTGAAGGTCCCTCATGGTCTTGGGAACGACCACGGAGATGTCGGATTTCAGGTTGAAGTTCGATGTTGCGCAGGAAACAAGGCAACAGAGCAATACAAGCAGGAACAACAGACGTGACAGTTTTCTCATGACTGAATTATAGTCCATTGAAAGAGGCAAATTCAAACTCCATGTATCTGAATTTTGTTTGACAACTGTGTACACAATTGTGTACACTATTGATATCAGGAGGCAGGCATGAACTTCTATTCCATCCGCGATCTGCGCACAGAGACAAAAGAGATCTGCGACTACGTCCGCTCCGGCGGCGAGGCTGTAATCACCAACAACGGCAAACCCGCCGTGCTGATGCTGGACATCTCAAGCAACGACTTTGAACTGATCATCCGCTCCGTACGCCAGGCCAAGGCCATGGTTGCCTTCAACGCCATGCGCGGCATCGCTGCGGAAAGCGGATACATGACCGATGAAGAGATTGATGCGGAGATCAGGGCATCGCGCATGGAGCGCCGCGCCGGCGGACAGAAATGATCGCAGTAATTGACACAAACGTTCTGGTATCCGCCCTGTGGAAACCTGCGGGCAACGCCTCCTTCATCCTGTCTCAGGTTCTGAACGGAACCATAATCCCATGCCACGACTACAGAATCATCGCCGAATACCAAGACGTTCTCAACCGTCCGAAGTTCGGCTTTTCCCCGCTGCTTGTGAACATGCTTCTGGATACGATTATCCGCGACGGAATCTCAGTCATTCCCGACCCGCTGCCGGACGCTCCCGTAGGCGACGAGGACGACAGGGCCTTTTACGAAGTCGCGGCATTCTGCAAGGCCCCGCTGATCACCGGTAACCTGAAACACTACCCTGCAGACCCGCTGGTAACTTCACCTGCCGATTTCTGCAGGCAATTCACAAGGAAACCGTGAAAAAGATATCGGTCTGACAATGTTCCGCTCACAGATGCGTGAACAATACTCATGAGTAGCAGGTTCCACGTCGTCGTTTTGAAGTTTTTACCGTTTTTCGACGATTTTCGTCGTAATCATCACTTTTTTGTACAAAAACGACGACGGGGTTGAGGTTTGGGTTCTGTTCTACGCTGTATCACTCGTCCACTGCAAGAGGCTCGCCGGTTAATTCAGTAATAATAGTGTCATCAGCGGAAAAATCGCTTCAGACCATCTGCTCGGGGTGGAACACCTCGTCGAACCTCTCCGCGGTGAGGAATCCAAGGGCCACGCATGACTCCTTGAGCGTGATTCCCTCTGCGTAGGCCTTCTTGGCCACCTTGGCCGCGTTCTCGTAGCCGATGTACGGATTCAGCGCCGTGACCAGCATGAGCGAGTTGTGCAGGTTGGCCTGCATCTTCTCCCTGTCGGCGGTAATCCCGCAGGCGCAGTTCCTGTCGAATGAGATTATGGCCTCGGACAGAAGGCGGGCAGACTGCAGGAAGTTGTAGATGCACACGGGCATGAAGACGTTCAGCTCGAAGTTTCCCTGGCTCGCGGCCATGCCGACTGCCACGTCGTTTCCCATTACCTGGACGGCCACCATGGTGACGGCCTCGCACTGTGTGGGATTGACCTTGCCCGGCATGATCGACGAGCCCGGCTCGTTCTCGGGAATCCTGATCTCGCCGAGTCCCAGCCTGGGTCCGCTTGCCAGCCAGCGCACGTCGTTGGCTATCTTCATCATGTCGCAGGCAAGGGCCTTGACCGCCCCGTGGGCGAACACTATCTCGTCCTTGGACGTCAGCGCATGGAACTTGTTCGCAGCCGTCTCGAAGGGTTTTCCCGTCAATTCGCTGACTTTCTCGGCGACAAGGACATCGAAGCCTTCGGGGGCATTCAGTCCGGTTCCGACCGCGGTTCCTCCCAGGGCCAGTCCGTGAAGCGGCTTAACTGCAAGATTCAGGAGCTCCACATCGCGCTCCAGGCTGCTTCTCCAGCCGGAGATTTCCTGTGAGAAGGCTATGGGCGTGGCGTCCTGGAGGTGGGTCCTTCCGCTCTTGACCACGCCTTCGTTCTCAGCCTCTAGGCGCTTGAAGGTCCCTATGAGTTCTTCAACTGCGGGAATGAGTTTGTCCTCGATCATCAGTACCGCGGCTATGTGCATGGCCGTGGGGAACGTGTCGTTGGAGCTCTGGCTCATGTTCACGTCGTCGTTCGGATGCAGAAGCTTCTTTCCGGCGATCCGGTTGCCCCTGTTGGCAATCACCTCGTTTGCGTTCATGTTGCTCTGCGTGCCGCTTCCTGTCTGCCACACAACAAGCGGAAAATGGTCATTCAGGGAGCCGGAGATCACCTCATCGCATGCTGCGGAAATAGCCTTCAGCTTCTCCTCTGTCATCCTTGACGGAACAATGGCGGCATTGGCTATTGCTGCTGCCTTCTTCAGAATTCCGAAAGCATGGATTATCTCAGACGGCATTGTCTCAATCCCCACTCCGATCTGGAAGTTCTCTATGCTTCTCTGTGTCTGTGCTCCCCAGAGCCTGTCCGCGGGAACCCTGATCTCTCCCATTGAG
>JAGABK010000077.1 GCA_017614625.1 Spirochaetales bacterium | reverse complement strand
GGACGATCCTCGGCAGAAGGACCAGGATCATGACCCAGCACCTGAAATCGGCCACCATGCCGCAGTTCTTCGAGAGCCGCTTCAACAGCAAGGCCCTCAAACTCATATCCTCTATAATAATATTCTTGTTCCTCATCCCGTACACGGCATCGCTGTACAACGGTCTTAGCCGTCTGTTCGGAATGGGCTTCAACGTCGACTACACGGTCTGCATCGCCGTCATGGGTGTCCTTACAGCTGTCTATGTCATAGCAGGCGGATACATGGCCACTGCGATCAACGATTTCATCCAGGGCATGATAATGCTCGTGGGAATCGTAGCCATCATCGCATCGGTGCTGAAGATCAACGGAGGCTTCCTCGGCTCGGTCAACGCCCTGGCCCTGGTGAGCGACCCGTCCGTTTCCAATACGCCCGGCGTGTTCGCATCGTTCTTCGGACCTGATCCGTTCAGCCTGCTGTGCGTCGTGATCCTCACGTCCCTCGGAACCTGGGGCCTGCCCCAGATGGTCCAGAAGTTCTACGCCATCAAGAGCGAGAACGACATCCACAAGGGAACGGTCATCTCCACGGTCTTCGCCATCGTCGTTGCGGGCGGATGCTACTTCCTGGGCGGTTTCGGAAGACTGTTCGATGTAAACGTGGCTTCCGAAGGCTTCGACGCCATCATCCCTGCCATGCTCGCCAAGCTTTCGCCGGCGGTCTTCGGCGTGGCCCTGGTCCTGGTGCTTTCGGCCTCTATGTCGACCCTGTCGTCCCTGGTCCTTGCCTCCAGCTCAACGCTGACGCTGGACTTCATCGACCCGGTCTTCATGGGAAACAAGCGCGACGAGAAGAAGAACCTGCCCATAATCAGGATATTCATCGCGGTGTTCATCCTGATTTCGGCGGTCATAGCCATCGTCCAGTACAAGAAGAACGTGACCTTCATCGCCCAGCTCATGGGTCTCTCGTGGGGAGCCCTGGCCGGATCCTTCCTGGCCCCGTTCCTGTACAGCCTGTACTGGAAGAGGACCACCAAGGCCTCCTGCATCGCCTGCTTCATCTGGGGCTCCGTGCTGATGCTCGCCAACATGTTCTTCAAGAGCTCGTTCCCGGCGGTCCTGCAGAGCCCGATCAACTGCGGAGCCTTCGCGATGCTCGGCGGAATGGTCATCGTCCCCATTGTAAGCGCGCTTACCAAAGCCCCTTCCAAGGAGGATGTGGACAACGTGTTCTCCTGCTACGACAAGAAGGTCCTGGCACCGATCACCGATGTCTTAAGTTCAGAAGAAGCCTGAAGATAGCTTCGTTGGTAATGAGTCCTTACAAAAAGAAGGCCGGATCCGCTCCGGCCTTCTTCCGTTTCTCAGTATGACTTACGATCTTCTTTTCACACGCATGCGGCCTTGATGATGTCCGCAGCCTTCTCCAGGACGTCCATGGGGATGTTCAGGGCCGGCAGGAGCCTGACCTTGTCCTTGGCTGTGAGGCACAGGACTCCGTTCTCCATGCATTTGGCCACCACGTCGCCTGCGGGCTTTGTGGTCTTGAGTCCCAGCATGAAGCCCATGCCGCTGATGCTCTCGATTCCGGGGGCTCCGGTGAAGGTCTTGACCAGCCATGCGCTCTTCTCGCGCACCGAGGCCAGCAGGGCGTCGTCGATGCGGCCCAGGATGCTCACGGCACCTGCGCAGCTGACCGGGTTGCCTCCGAATGTCGAGCCGTGGTCGCCGAAGCCCAGGACGTTCTTGCACTTGTCGGAGATCAGCGTGGCTCCGAGGGGAAGTCCTCCGCCGAGGCCCTTGGCCGTGGACACCACGTCAGGGACGATTCCGAAGTTCATGTAGGAGTACAGCTGGCCTGTCCTTCCGTTTCCTGTCTGGACCTCGTCCACGATCATGATCATGTCGTTCTTCTCGGTGAACTCGCGAACGGCCTTCACATAGTCGGCCTCAAGGGGAATGACTCCGCCTTCGCCCTGGATGCACTCGACCATGACAGCCGCGGCGTTGTATTCCCTGGCAGCTTTCTCAAGGGCCGCGAAATCGTTGGCGGGAACGCTTACGAAACCGGGCGTGAGAGGCTGGAAGAGCTCGTGGTAGTGCTCCTGGCCCGTGGCGGCGAGGGTAGTGAGGGTCCTTCCGTGGAAGCTGTTCTCAAGGGTGATGACTGTGCTGCGTCCGGCTCCGTACTTGTCCGACGCGTACTTCCTTCCGACCTTGATGGCGCACTCGTTGGCCTCGGCTCCCGAGTTGGAGAAGAAGACCTTGCTCATTCCCGTTTTCTCGCATAGCATCTTTGCCAGGACCGCGCACGGCTGTGTGTAGTAGAGGTTGGACATGTGCTGGACCTTGCCGAGCTGCTCGGTCACGGCCGCCTTCCACTGGTCGTCGGCGATTCCGAACGCGGTGACGCCGATTCCGCTGCCCATGTCTATGTACTGTTTCCCGTCCGGATCACAGACCACGGACCCTTTTCCGCTGACGATCTCGACCGGGAAGCGCTTGTATGTTCCGGCCACGTATTCCTTGTCCAGTTCCTTGGTGTTCATGTTCCTCTCCTTTTGTTCCGTCCGGGTCTCATTCACCCTTGACCAGGGTTCCGGCGCCTTCGTTGGTCAGCAGCTCCATGAGGATGGAGTGGGGCACCCTGCCGTCCATGATTACGACATTCTTCACTCCTGCCTTGATGGCGGTCACGCAGCACTGCACCTTGGGGATCATTCCCGCGGAGATGATTCCGGAGGAGAACAGCTCGTCCACCTCTGAAAGCGAGATTTCCGGGATCAGGGTCGACGGGTCGTTCTTGTCCTTAAGGATTCCTGCGATGTCCGTCATGAGGATGAACCTCTCCGATCCCAGGGCTCCTGCGATGTGCGCCGCGGCGGTGTCCGCGTTGATGTTGTACGCGTTGCCTTCCTTGTCGCAGCCCAGCGTGGAGATCACCGGGATGTAGCCCTTCTCGAGGATGTCCTTGACCGGGCCTATGTTGATCCTGGTGATCTCTCCCACGTAGCCGAGCTTCTCGTTCTTCATCTCGGCCTCGATGAGCTTGCCGTCCATGCCACACAGCCCTATGGCATTGCCGCCGCGCTTCTCGAGCATGGTGACAAGGCTCTTGTTGACCTTTCCGGCAAGGACCATCTGGACGATGTCCACGGTTTCCTTGTCGGTCACGCGCAGTCCGTCGATGAACTCCGGCTTCTTGCCCAGCTTGTCCATCATGCTCGTGATCTCAGGACCTCCTCCGTGGACCAGGACGACCTTGACGCCGATCAGCCACAGAAGGACGATGTCGTCCATGACCTGCTGCTTGAGGTCAGGGTTGATCATGGCGTTGCCGCCGTATTTGACCACGACGGTCTTTCCCACATACCTCTTGATATAGGGGAGGGCCTGTGTAAGGACCTCGGCCCTTTCCGCGTTTGAAAACGAAATCTGCATGTTCTCTCCTATAGTTCGAGACCTGTCGTCTCGTCCACCCCCATGATGATGTTCATGTTCTGTATGGCGGCACCTGAGGCGCCTTTTCCGAGATTGTCGAATGTCGATGTCAGAAGGATCCTGTCGTCGTTGCCGAAGACGCTGATGGCCATTCCGTCATGGCCCGAGTACAGTCCGCCCGAGAGGAATCCGCCCTCGTCCAGGGCCGGAACGTACTTGACCACCGGTCCCTTGTAGTAATCTGCGAAGGCCTGGGCGATTTCTTCGATTCCTGCTTTTGTCATGTCGCCGAAAACCGG
The DNA here is from genome assembly GCA_017614625.1 of Spirochaetales bacterium. GTDB lineage: Bacteria > Spirochaetota > Spirochaetia > Sphaerochaetales > Sphaerochaetaceae > UBA9732. Next base: position 2,480 of record JAGABK010000077.1, on the reverse strand, counting down.
TACTGTGACCTGCATGCCGCTGTAGTAGGGGGCGACGATGGGGCAGAAGACCGGATCCTTCCCGATCTTGCAGATTGCGGCCATCTCGGGGAGATGCTTGTGCTTCTGCGTAAGTCCGTACTGCCTGGGAGCGTCCAGGAGGACGTCCCTCGCCGGGTCCTCGTACTGTGCGATCATCTTCTTTCCGCCGCCGGAGTAGCCGGTCAGCGAGAAGCAGGTGAGCTCAACGTCCTTCTTCAGCAGTCCCTGCTCCACGAGCGGGGCAACGAGCGAGATGAAGCCGCTTGCATGGCAGCCGGGATTGGCGACCCTCTTTGAGGATGCGACCTCCTGCTTCCTGTTTCCGATCTCGGGGAAGCCGTAGGTCCAGCCTTCGGCGGTCCTGTGGGCCGTGGACGTGTCGATTATGCAGACATCGGGGTTCTCGACCAGTGAGACGGACTCCCTCGCGGCGTCGTCGGGAAGGCACAGGAACACGATGTCCGAGCTGTTGATGATGTCCTTGCGTGCCGCGGGATCCTTCCTGAACTCCTCCGGAAGGCTGACAAGTTCGATGTCCGCGCGCTTTGCGAGACGTCCTGAAATCCTCAGTCCCGTTGTTCCGACACTGCCGTCAATGAATACTTTCTTCATACGAAATCTCCGAGGTATCCGATCTGTTTCTCAACCGATGCGAGGGAGGTTCCTCCTGCGGAGATCCTCCTTGCCACACAGTTCTCCAGGCTTATCGCCTCATATACATCAGCGCCGAAAAGCGGGCTGAATGCGCTGTATTCCTCAAGGCTCATCGTCTCGAGGATCTTTCCGTTCTGAAGGCACCATGCGACGATGGAGCCCGAAATCTTATAGGCATCCCTGAATGCCAGGCCCTTGTTCACCAGATAGTCTGCAAGGTCGGTGGCGTTCATGAAGCCCTTCTGCGCCGCGGCCGCCATGGCCTTGGCGTTGACCTTCATGGTCTTTATCATGGGCGCGCAGACCTGCAGGCAGACCGTCACAGTGTCGCAGGCGTCGAAGACTCCTTCCTTGTCCTCCTGCATGTCCTTGTTGTATGCCAGCGGCAGGCCCTTGAGCGTGGTCAGAAGACCCATCAGGTCTCCGTAGACCCTTCCGGTCTTTCCGCGGCACAGCTCCGCCATGTCCGGGTTCTTCTTCTGCGGCATGATGGAGGATCCGGTGGAGAAGCTGTCGCTCATCTCAATGAATCCGAACTCCTGGCTCGACCAGAGGATCAGCTCCTCGCTCAGGCGGCTCAGGTGCATCATGATCGTGGACATGGCGCCCAGGAACTCTATGCAGAAGTCCCTGTCCGAGACCCCGTCAAGGCTGTTCAGGCATATGGAGTCGAAACCGAGCTTCGCCGCCTCGTACTCCCTGTCCGTATCGTATGTGGTTCCGGCGAGTGCGCAGCTTCCTATGGGGCTGACGTTGATCCTCCTGCGGCAGTCCTCAAGCCTTTGGATGTCGCGCACGAACATCATGGCGTAGGCCAGGATGTAGTGGGAGAAGAGGACCGGCTGCGCGTGCTGCAGGTGCGTGTAGCCCGGCATGATGACGGTCTTGTTCTCCACGGCCTTGTCGCGGATCTCCTTTATCAGGGCCTTGAGCAAGGCGGTGATGGAGTCGGCCTGGTCCCTGAGATACAGCCTCATGTCCAGGGCCACCTGGTCGTTGCGGCTTCTTGCCGTATGGAGCTTCTTGCCGGCTTCCCCGATCCTCTGCGTGAGGACCTGCTCGACGAACATGTGGATGTCCTCGGCCTTGGGGTCGATCTCAAGGGCTCCGCTTTCGATGTCCTTGAGGATCTGTTCCAGTGCGGAAATGATGGCATCCGCATCGTTTTGGGATATTATTCCCTGCTGCGAAAGCATGGCTGCGTGTGCCATGCTTCCCGTGATGTCCTGCCTGTAGAGCCTGCAGTCGAATCCGATCGAGGAATTGAAGCTGTCCGCAAGACCGTTGACTTCTCCGCTGGTCCTGCCTGCCCACATCTTAGCCATCTTTCCCGCTCCTCAAAGCTTGCCCTGTTCCCTGAGGGCCTGGACCGTGGTCGGGAGACCCCAGAGGTTGATGAAGCCTTCCGCCTGCTTCTGGTCGTAGTCGCTTTCGCCGAACGTGACCAGGTTCTCGGAGTAGAGCGAGTAGGGCGATGTCGTTCCGGCGGGGATGATGTTGCCCTTGTAGAGCTTGAGCTTCACGTCGCCGGTGACGTACTTGTTCGATTCGTTGGCGAACGCCGTCAGGGCTTCCTGGAGCGGCGAGAACCACTTTCCGTTGTAGATCAGGTCGGCGTAGTCGACGGCCAGCTTCTGCTTCTCGTGGAGGACCTCCTTGTCCACCGTGATCATCTCAAGCTGCTCGTGCGCCTTGTAGAGGATGGTTCCGCCCGGCGTCTCGTAGACTCCGCGGTCCTTCATGCCGATGAGCCTGTTCTCGACTATGTCGATGATTCCGATTCCGTTCTCTCCGCCGATCTTGTT
>JAGABK010000076.1 GCA_017614625.1 Spirochaetales bacterium | reverse complement strand
GGAAGGCCACTTCAAGGTCTACTACGGAACGCAGATTTCCGCACAGCCTGTGAAGTTCCTTATCTTCATCAACCGCAAGAAGGATTTCCCGCAGACCTATGTGCAGTACCTCAAGAACTGCATCAGGCGCGACCTGGGCTTCAACGACATTCCCATCGAGATCGACCTGCGCGAGCGCGAGAGAAGCGAGAGCAACCACAAGCTGGGCCAGAACGCCAAGGTGCGTTCGTCCGCCGAGAAGGAAGGGGCTCCCAAGGCAGTGAAGAAGCCCCAGGGCGGCGGAAAGGCCAAGGCCAAGCCGGCTGCCAAGAAGGTCGGGGCCAAGGCGAAGGCCATAGCCGTGCAGAAGGCAAGGACGGCCTACAAGCAGACCAAGAGCGCCAAGAAGGGCAGGTGACATGGGATACAAGGCAATCTGCTTCGACATCGACGGAACGCTCTATCCTCCCAAAACGATGCACAGGCGTCTTCTGCGCCTGTACATCAGGCATCCGTTCTACAGCTCCAGGTACAACAAGGAGCGCGCCGAGTTCCGCAAGTACCAGGACTCATTCAAACAGGACACCCCCCTGCGCTGGCGCGAGGCCATGATAATCAGGAACGGAATCGGAAAGGAGCCGGAGGCCCCGTTCTCGGATGAGGAGTACCGCGGGGAGTACAGGGAGCTTCACAGGCGCTTCTACGACCCCATGGGCAGGATGTACAGGAAGACCGTCCCGTTCGAAGGCGTGAGGCAGACGTTCGAGAAGATCAAGGCCAAAGGCCTGAAGATCGGCGTCTTCACCGACTGGCCGCTGTACTCCAAGCTTCAGAGCCTGGGCCTTGCGGACCTCGTGGATTTCGCCTGCTCGAGCGACGACGCAGGATTCCTCAAACCTGATACACATTGTTTTGAATATCTGTTATATAATCTGAATGTAAGACCTGAAGACGCCCTTTATGTCGGGGACAGCTACAAGAAGGATGTCGCCGGTGCCGCAGGCGCCGGAATGGACGGGGTCCTCGTCAACGTCAGAAGGTCCGACCTTGCAGATAGCGGATCGAAATACCCCCTTGCCAAGGCGGTTTTCTCCGATTGGAAGGATTTTGATGCCTGGCTCTGCGCCGGGATGGAGGATGACTGATGACTGTTTCTTCAATGCTGCCGGTACTGCTCCCGATTGCGTTGTTCTTCCTTACCCTCATTATCATTTTCACGCTCCGTGCCAGCGACAAGCGCAACAAGAGCCTCGCCAACGTCAAGAAGCTCCTTGACATCTACAAGGGCAACATCGAGGCCAGCGACAATTCCTTCAAGCAGTACGCCAGCGAACTTGAGCAGACGGTGGCGAAGAAGGACGCCGAGGTCCGCAACCTCATCCAGACCGTAATAGCCCAGACCAACGAGCTGAAGTCCTATTCGGAGGACCTGCTGCGCCTCAAGAGCGCCATGGCCACCTACCAGACCGCGCTGGACGGACTTGCCGTCCTCACACGCGAGGCGGACGACAAGGTCCAGACCGTGCAGAACGAGGTGGACCGCCTGGACAAGATCCGCGACGTCATCGACGGATTCAGGCAGGACATGAAGGACGCCGACGAGCACCTTCGCAAGCACGAGCAGCGCGTCGTGCAGCTTGAGCGCGAGGCCATCGGCCGCATGAACGACGCCGTGAGCGAGACCGACAGCAGCATGGACGAGGCAATGGAAGGCCTGCACCGCGAGAGCGAGGAGGTCTTCGCCCAGTTCAAGGAAAAGACGACAAACGACACCGAGTTCAGGCTCAGGAAGCTGGACGACGCCTTCCAGGCCGTCATCCACACCGTGCAGCAGTTCTTCGGCGAGCTTGAGAACAAGATCGAGGAAGCCCGCAGCATCTCCGGACAGCTGGGCGCCTCCTGCTCGTCGCCGGTCCAGGTCCAGACCTCGGACGATGTCCCCAAGATGGTCGTGGCCGACATAAGCGCCAAGGACCCGGCCCCCGCCAAGGCCGACCTGAGCTCCGAGATAGCAGGGCTTGCAGAGCCCGTGCCCGAGAAGAGCGACAAGCCCGAAGTGGTGCTTCCGCGCTTCAAGGCCCCCAAGTTCACTCCCAAGACGGACGACGAGTTCGAGCAGGAGAGCGCAGGGGCGGACCTCGCTCCCGAGGAAGAGGACACATACGGCGAGGGTGTCTCCGAGACGGACGACTTCGCATCGTTCGGCGGAGTGGAGGAGGAGCAGGACCTCCGCGGCATGGACATAATGGACATGGACTTCGACTCCTTCAAGGACAGCAGGGAGCCCGGCCGCTGGGAGACCTACGGCGACGAGGAAATCGTCGATTTCGACAAGAGCTGAGATTCAAACCTGGGTTTTATTCCGCGCACTGAGGCTACTGAAACCACCGGAACCACTGATACCACCGGAACCACTGAGTCCACTGAGCACACTATGCGCCACCGGAGGGTTCTGCCGGCTTGACGTTTTATAAACCTCTATGTAATTTAGTCCTGTCGAAGGAAAAAGACCATGAGCAAACATACAGAAGAAGACAAGGAAACCAAGCTTGAGCAGGAGATTCCCGCTGAAGCGGAGAATGAGATGAAAGAGGAGCCTCAGACCGAACCTCAGCAGACCGAAGAGGTCCCTCTTGAGGAGATCCTTCAGAAGAAGGTAGAGGAACTTGAGAGCGCAAACGCCGAGCTCAAGGACCAGATGCTGCGCCGCCAGGCGGAGCTCGAGAACTACCGCAAGCGCCTGATCAGGGACAAGGAAGAGGCGGTGCAGTTCGCCAACGAGAGCCTCATCCGCGACATCCTGGGATTCCTGGACAACATGGAGAGGGCACTTGCAGCCGCGAAGAACGGCGGAGACGTCAACGCGCTGATCGAAGGCTTCGAGATGACGCAGAACCAGCTTCTTTCCACGCTGGACAAGAACTGGGGTCTCAAGGGCATCGAGAGCGTGGGGCAGGAGTTCGATCCCAGCCTGCACGAGGCCTGCATGATGGCTGTCGACGGGAGCCTTGACAAGGAGACCGTCCTGGAGGAGTTCCAGAAGGGTTACACGCTGCACGGAAGAGTGGTGCGGCCCGCCAAGGTCAAGATCGGCAAGCCCGAGTGATTTCGCTTCTATATATTTGACGATTTGCAAAGCTGTTTGTAAATTATCTGCATAACCAATCTTGATATGAATTAGGAGATACATATATGGGTAAGATTATCGGAATCGATCTTGGAACAACCAACAGCTGCGTTGCTGTCATGGAAGGAGCGGAGCCTGTCGTAATGGCCAACTCCGAGGGACAGAGGACCACTCCGTCCGTCGTAGGTTTCACCGCAAAGGGCGACCGCCTCGTGGGACAGCCGGCGAAGAACCAGATTGTCACGAACGCGGAGAACACGGTCTATTCGATCAAGCGTTTCATGGGACACAAGTACAACGAAGTCCCCAACGAGCTCTCAATGATCCCGTACAAGGTCATTTCCGGCAACAACGGAACTGTCAGGATCAACATCCGCGGAACCGAGTACAGCCCTGAGGAGATCTCAGCCAACATCCTCCAGAAGATGAAGAAGACAGCCGAGGATTACCTGGGCGAGCCCGTCACGGAGGCCTTCATCACTGTTCCGGCATACTTCAACGACGC
>JAGABK010000005.1 GCA_017614625.1 Spirochaetales bacterium | reverse complement strand
TGATCGTCACGCCGCCGGTCTTCTTCGAGTCATACTGGAAGTAGGCCTGTACGTACTTGTCGGTGTAGTCTCCGATGATCTTGATGGAGTTCTTGTTGGCTCCGACGGTTCCGTCTCCGCCGAGACCCCAGAACTTGCACTCGATGGTGCCGGGGGCTGCTGTGTTCGGGCAGTCCTTGTCTTCCTCGAGGCTGAGGTTCGTCACGTCGTCGACGATTCCGATTGTGAACTGTCTCTTGGGAGCCTTCTTGGTGAGCTCCTTGAACACTGCGAACACGGATGAGGGAGGAGTATCCTTGGAACCGAGGCCGTAGCGTCCGCCGATGACCTTGACGTCATCGAGGCCGGCGTTGGCGAATGCTGTCACGACATCGAGGTAGAGGGGTTCGCCCTGTGAGCCGGGCTCCTTGGTCCTGTCGAGGACTGCGACCTTCTTGGCTGTCTTGGGCAGTGCGGCGAGGAGTCTGTCGGCTGCGAACGGCCTGTAGAGTCTGACCTTGATGATACCGACCTTCTCCCCGTGGGCGTTGAGGTAGTCGATGACCTCGTCGGCCACGTCGCAGATCGAACCCATGGCGATGATGACGCGGTCCGCGTCGGCTGCGCCGTAGTAGTTGAAGAGCTTGTAGTCGGTTCCGAGCTTGGCGTTGATCTTGTCCATGTAGGACTCGACGACTGCGGGCAGCTCGTCATAGTACTTGTTGCAGGCTTCCCTGTGCTGGAAGAAGATGTCTCCGTTCTCGTGGCTTCCTCTCATGTGCGGGTGCTCGGGGTTCAGGGCGTGCTTCCTGAATTCCTCGACTGCGTTCATGTCGCACATCTCCTTGAGGTCGTCGAAGTCCCAGACAGCGATCTTCTGGATCTCGTGGCTGGTCCTGAATCCGTCGAAGAAGTTGATGAACGGAACCTTGCCGGTGAGGGCGGCGAGGTGTGCTACGGGTGAGAGGTCCATGACTTCCTGGACGTTGCCTTCACAGAGCATCGCGAAACCGGTCTGGCGGCATGCCATGACGTCGCTGTGGTCTCCGAAGATGTTCAGAGCCTGCGTCGAAACGGTACGTGCGCTGACATGGAAGACGCTGGGAAGCTGCTCCGCAGCGATCTTGTACATGTTCGGGATCATCAGCAGGAGTCCCTGCGATGCGGTGTAGGTGGTGGTGAGGGCACCGGCTCCGAGAGAACCGTGGACCGCGCCGGCCGCACCGGCTTCGGACTGCATCTCAACGACCTTCACCTTTGTTCCGAAGATGTTCTTCAGACCATTTGCGCTCCACTGGTCGACGAAGTCTGCCATTGGGCTGGATGGTGTGATGGGGTAGATAGCGGCAACTTCAGAGAACGCGTAGCTGACATGAGCAGCGGCGTTGTTGCCGTCCATGGATTTCATTTTTCTCACCATGAAGAGCCTCCTTGATCTAGATAACCGCTTGTCGCGGCAAGTAGAATTGTTTGAAAAAGTGGCGTGTGGTTCACACACGGACAGCCCGGACTGCCGCCCGAACCGCCATTGTACATCATAGACTGAAATATTTTTATTTACAAGTAAGCATAAGGCTTATATGGGCCTCCGCAACTTGATTCCGCGCCTTTGTTTCCGTTAGAATTGCCGCCTGGGAGGGCGTCATGCGCGCAGTGGTTGTATTGGGAAACAGGATGAAGGACGACGGGAACCTCTCGGAGACCGCCGTAAGACGGCTTGAGTCCGCGCTCAGGGCCATCGACCTGTTCAGGCCGGACTGCGTCATCCTCTCGGGAGGCCTGGCCAATCCCGCGGCCGGAATCACGGAGGCGGAGGGGATGAAGGACTATCTTTTCCGTGCAGGCGTGGACCCGCAGAAGATGATTCCGGAGGAGAATTCCGTCTCGACGCTGCAGAACGCCAGGTACACCGTCGCGCTTGCAAGGGAGAAGGGGATCGACGAGCTTGTCGTGGTCACCTCGCCGGAACACATGGCCCGCGGCTGGCTGAACCCCGTGAAGCTTTTCTCCTCGGAGGTCGGGGACGAGGGCGGCATCAAGCTGACCTTCTTCTGCGAAGGTCGCGCTTGAGGCTTTTCACCCGGAAATCATTTGTACAGATTCAGAATCTTCTCGAGATAATCCTTGAACTTTGCCCTGAATTTCTCCGGCTTGAGGATCTCCACCGAATCTCCGCTCTGGATGATCCTGAGGATCAGCTCGATGGAGTTCTCGGCGACGAACCGGCATATCAGCGAGCCGTCAGGCATCTTCTCAGTCTCGATCTTCCCGTGGGAGAGGGTGTCGAAGGAGTTCAGCGCGCTTTTCTGCTTCACCAGAAGCACCAGCGGGATCGTGTCCACGACGAACTCGGGCGAGGCGGGGTTCTCCATGCGCCTGAAGGCCTTGAGGTTGTCGGGGATGGTGTAGGTCTCGTTGAGGATCATGACGCTCCTGATGCGGGTGATGTCGATCGTGACTATCTCCGCCGTGTGGCGCAGGCGGCCGGTGACCGTGACGGGGTTGCGTCCGCTGTCGGTGTCCACGAAGCCTATGAAGTAGGGGGCGAGCTCGGTCTCCTCGTCCACGGTGCTCTCCGGATTGTCCCTGTCCGCCCTGGTGTGGACTATGCGCACGATGCGGCCGGAGACCCAGGCGTCGATCAGGGCCTCGAGCATCTCGTTGTTCCTGGCGCTTGTGCGGGAGACCTCCTTCTCGATCCTGTCGGCGATTGCGGTGATGTTGCCGCTGACCTTCGGGGCGTAGCTCTTCATGCCCATGGCTATCTTGCGCAGGCCGGAGGCCAGGTGCGGGGTGCGGAACTCGGAGTTCTTCAGAAGAAGCTCGGCGCCCATGTTCAGCGCAAGGCTCTCGTAGACGCTCAGGGCCAGGGGCTCCTCGTCCTTGCCCGGGACGATCTTCACCAGGTTGTTCTCCTCGTAGATGTTGCTGTACTGCTTGAGCTCCTCGATGTACCTGCCCACCGTGCTCCGGTGTACTCCGATCCTTCTGGCTATGTCGGATTTCCTCAGCCCCTCGGGGTGGCTCCTGAGTATCAGCTCGAGCTGTGCAACGCGTTCTCCCTTCATTCCGTCTCCTTTTCCGCCCTTTTGTTGCAGAATGGCAATTGAAACAAGTCCTGAGGGACATTATAATTGGATTCGGCAACAAAATGCAACAAATCTTTGCCGGAGGTTGCAATGGAAGGAACACAGGAGCGCCTTGTCAGGATCGAGACCGACATGGCCTATCTCCAGGACCAGGTCCGGGAACTGAACGAAATAGTCACCGCCCAGCAGCTGCTGGTCTCCAGGCTCGAGAAGCAGAACGAGGCCCTCGCCAAGAGGCTCGAGGACCTTGATACGGAGGCACGTCCAAACAGGAAACCGCCTCACTATTGAGGTTTCCAGTTCCCGCTTTTTCTGTTACATTTAAGGTACGTTCGAAGCGGGGAGCCAGATGACAGAATTCGTACACTTGCACAACCATACAGATTTCTCTCTCCTTGACGGAGCCGCGTCCATATCCAAGTACGTCGCCAAGGCAAAGGAATACGGGATGAAGGCTCTTGCCATCACCGACCATGGAAACATGTTCGGTGTCCTGGATTTCTATGATTCGTGCAAAAAAGCAGGCATCCAGCCCATTCCAGGCTGCGAATTCTACATCAACCCCGAAGGCCGCGCCATCAAGGACGCCGGCAACCACTATTACCATCTGATCCTCCTGGCCATGAACGACAAGGGCTACCACAACCTCATGGAGCTCAACAGCATCGCCTACCTGGAGGGCTTCTACTACAAGCCCAGGATCGACAACGAGACACTCGCCGCCCACAGCGAGGGCCTGATCTGCACCAGCGCCTGCCTTGCCGGCGAGATCTCGCAGAAGCTGCTGGACGGAAACGTCGAGGGCGCCTACGAGACGGCTCGCTGGTACAAGGACCTGTTCGGCGACAGATACTACATCGAGATCCAGAACCACTTCATCCCCGAGGAGATCCAGGTGCTCCCGCAGCTGGTCAAGCTCGCCCGGGACCTGGACATCAAGATCATCGCCACCAACGACATCCATTACATAGACAAGGAAGACGCCAACGCGCACGACATCCTGCTGTGCATCGGAACAGGAAAGAAGAAGGCCGACACGGACCGCCTGAAGTTCCAGACCGAGGAGTTCTACATGAAGAGCCCGGACGAGATGGCCCAGCTCTTCTCCCAGTATCCTGACGCGATCTCCAACACCGTGGAGCTGGCGGACCGCTGCGTTTTCGACATCAATTTCCCGGGACCGCTGCTTCCCAGTGTCGACGTCCCGCCGGAGTACAAGGACACGAAGGAGTACCTGACGGCGCTGTCGTGGGACGGCCTCAGGCGCAGGTATCCCGGCTACGAGAACAACCCCGAGCAGAAGAAGGTCCTGGAGGACAGGCTCAACTACGAGCTGAGCGTCATCCTCAAGATGGACTTCGACGGTTACTTCCTCATAGTGCGCGACTACATCTACTGGGCCAAGACCCACGGCATCCCGGTCGGAGCCGGACGCGGATCCGGAGCCGGATCGATCGTCGCATACTGCATCGAGATCACCAACGTGGACCCCATAGCGCACGACCTGCTGTTCGAGAGGTTCCTCAACCCCTCGCGTGTCAGCCTGCCTGATTTCGACATAGACTTCTGCTTCGAAGGACGCCAGAGCGTCATAGACTACGTCACCGACCACTACGGGGTGGACAGGGTGGGTCAGATTGCCACCTTCGGAACCCTCAAGGCCAAGGCCGTCGTCAAGGACGTGGCCCGTGTGCTGGATATCCCGTTCGACACGTCCAACCAGCTGACCAAGCTGATCCTCGACGTTCTTCCGGACGAAGCCAAGGCCGAGCACGTGACGTCGCTCCTTGAGTGGTCCCTCAGGGTCTCCCCCGAGCTTCAGGGCTTCAGGGCCCAGGGCGGGGTCTACGAGGAGCTGTTCGATGTCTCCCTGCGCCTGGAGAACCTCTCGCGCCATGTATCCACGCACGCCTGCGGCGTAGTCATAGGCCAGACGGCCCTGAAGAACTACGTGCCGCTTTACAAGGACCCGAAGTCCGGCGGCATCACCACGCAGTACACCATGGGCAACCTCGAGCGCTGCGGCCTGGTCAAGATGGACTTCCTGGGCCTCAAGACCCTGACTCTCATCCGCAACACGGAGCGCCTGATACGCAAGAAGGACCCCACGTTCGACGTGGAGAAGATACCCGACGGGGACAAGGCCACCTTCGAGATGCTCTCGCGCGGCGACAGCATGATGGTGTTCCAGCTTGAAAGCCCGGGCATGCAGAAGAACCTGAGGCTCCTGGAGCCCACAAGGTTCGACGAGCTCGACGCCATGGTCTCCCTGTACCGTCCGGGTCCCATGGAGTACATCCCCAGATACATCGACTCAAAGCAGGGAAGGATCCCCATCCAGTATCCCGACCCCTCGCTCGAGGAGCTTCTCAAGCCCACTTACGGCGTCATTGTCTACCAGGAGCAGGTCCTGCGTGTTGCCCAGATAATCGCGGGATTCACCCTCGCAGAAGCAGACAATCTGCGCACGATCATGGGAAAGAAGAAGGTCAAGGAGATGCCCGCCCAGAGGGAGAAGTTCATCCGGGGCGCCATGGCCAAGGGCCACACCGAGGAGCACGCCGCCGACATCTTCCACATGCTCGAGCCATTCGCCAAGTACGGCTTCAACAAGAGCCACAGCGTCTGCTACACCGTCCTGGCCTACAGGACCGCCTATCTGAAGTGCAACTACAAGGCCGAGTTCTTCGCGGCCAACCTTACGAACGAGATTGGCTCGGGCGACAAGTACAAGGAATACCTCGAGTACGTGAAGGGGCAGGGCGTCGAGATCCTTCCCCCGAACATCAACGATTCGGACATGTACTTCAACGTCATCGACGGAAAGCTCATCTACGGACTGGCCGGAATCAAGGGCGTGGGTGCCCCGACCGTGCAGAGCATCCTGGACGAGAGGGCCGCGCACGGACCGTACACGGACTTCATGGACTTCATCAGGCGCAGCGACCCGAAGGTCCTGAACGCCGGCGTGCTGGACGGACTGATCAACGCCGGAGCCTTCGACTGCTTCGGTCTCAACCGCCCGACGCTGCTGGCCAACTACGAGATGGCCATAAGGTTCGTCAAGGACGACAAGGACGCCCAGAGCATGGGCCAGAACCTCCTGTTCGGCGCCGAGGAGACCGCGGCCGCCTACGAGATGAAGATCCAGCCGGACTACGACTTCATGAAGAAGCTGGAAGTCGAGAAGAACGTGCTGGGCTTCTATGTCTCGGGCCACCCGCTGGACACCTACAGGGCCGTCTGGAAGAACTGCGTGAAGCTGGACCTCTCCAAGCCCGAGCGCATAACCGAAGGCGTGAAGTACGACTTCGTGGGCATGGTCACAGAGGTCAAGGAAGTGCAGACCAAGGCCGGCGGCAAGATGGGCCGCCTGACATTGGAGGACTACAACGGAAGGCTGGAGGTCACCGTATTCCCCAGACAGTGGGCCCTGTGCTCCATGGGAGTGGTGTCAGGCAAGATAATAGGCGTCAGGGGAACGTTCAGGACCTACAACGGAAACATGGGCTTCTCCGCCGACGTGGTGTACGGCGACCCGCACCAGATGAAGGCCGAAAGGGCCAGGCGCGTGTTCATCGAGATCGACTGGAGCCTCTATCCCGGCCGCGATGCACTGCGTGAGATAAGAAGCGTCCTGCGCAGGTTCCGCGGCACGGCAGAGCCGGTGTTCAACGTCTTCACGGGAATCGACGAAGAGGGAAAGCCGGAAGGCCGCGTCAGGAGGATCGTCGGAAGCGAGAAGTTCGGTGTGGACGGCAGCGAGGAGCTCATGAAGGCCCTGCGCGAGTGCGCCAGCGTCCACGACGTCTATTCGGAGTGATTTGGAGATGAAGTTTTTTCTGGGATTGTGTTCGTTTCTCTCGGCAGTGCTGGGGATATACTCCTTCGTCATATTCGTAAGGATCATCGTCTCGTGGGTGGCCATGTTCACCAGACGCAATCAGGGCTGGAGCGTTGATTCCGGATCACAGGGACCGCAGCAGGCCGAAAGCATAATCGACACGCTGGACCGGATCCTGGGCAGGATCTGCGACCCTTACCTCAACCTGTTCAGGGGAGTGAAGGGACTGCGCCGTTCGGCCGTAGATTTCACGCCGCTTCTGGCCCTGGTGGTGCTGAACCTCGTCAGGAGCATACTCAGCATCTTCGCCCAGACCGGGGAGATTACAGTCTGGATCATCATAGCCATCCTCGTGGAAGGCCTGTGGAGCTCGTTCTTCTCGCTGCTGATCTTCATCCTGATAGTCCTGCTGGTGGTCAGGCTGATCGCCGGACGCAGCAACGGCTACAGGGCGAACAACATCATCAACACCATCGATTCCATCCTGGACGGCCCGGTGGGCTTCGTCTACAAGCTGTTCTTCAGGGGAAAGCAGGTCGACGACCAGAAGATCGTCGGAGTCTCGCTGGTGTTCTACGTGGTTCTCCTCGTCGTCCTCTCATGGCTGGAGAACATCCTGTTCAATTTCCTGATCTCCATCTGACGGCGGCGCTATGTTCATAGGGGAGCTGCGGCAGGACATCAAAAACCTCACCGGGGTTGGCAAGAAGACCCGAGAGGACTACGCCAAGCTCGGCATTTCCACGCTCTGCGACCTGATCTCCACCACGCCCCGCGGCTACGAGGACCGCAGCCACCGCATCTGCATAGGACGCCAGAACGACGATGACGGCTGCTGGACCAACACCTTCGTCAAGGTCGAGAGCGTCAGCGAGTTCGGTGCCGGAAGAAAGAACACGAAGATAATCGTCCGCGACACGGAGAACAACCGCAAGGCCTTCCTCATGGGCTTCAACCGCCCCTATCTCTCGAAGACCGTCTTCCCCGGAGGCTTCTACCACCTCTACGCCAACGTCACGGTGTACGGAACGGGCCTGACATCCTCTCAGTTCGAGCTCAAGGCCGTACGCGAGGAGGACCTGATCGCCGGCGACATGCTCCTCGACCAGGGCATCCTTCCCGTCTATCCGCTCAGCGGGACGCTCACCCAGAAGAGCTTCCGGCGTGACATGAAGGCCGCCCTTGCCCTTGCAGGCCGCATCGACGACGAGATTCCTCAGCCCCTGATGGAGAAATACCGCCTCATGCCGCTGGACAGCGCCTTCCGCGAGATCCATTTCCCGACATCCGACAAGACCCTCACCGAAGCCCGCAGGTCGCTTGCCTTCCGCGAGGTCTTCTATCTCCAGCTCGATGCCAAACGGCGCCCTCCGGTGGAGAGAAAGCGCCGGGCCATGCCCGAGAGCATCCATGCCGCGGAGACCGATTTCATAAAAAAGCTCCCGTTCGAACTCACGGACGACCAGGTCAAGGTCCTTCAGGAGATCCGCCATGACATGAGCGGGGCAGAGAGCATGAGCCGCCTTCTTCAGGGCGACGTCGGTTCCGGAAAGACCCTCGTGGCCTGGATATCCGCGCTGCATGCGATCTGTGAAGGGGCTCAGGTGGCCTTCATGGCCCCGACAGAGCTTCTGGCGCGCCAGCACGCCCAGGTGGCAGACGCCCTGTTCCAGGGAACCGGGGTATCGGTGGCCTTCCTCAACGGAGAGGTTCACGGCAAACCCCGCCAGCTTCTTCTGGACCAGCTGAAGGCCGGCAACATAGACCTTCTCATCGGAACGCACGCTCTGTTCTCCAAGGACGTGGAATACCGCAACCTGCGTTATGTGATCATTGACGAGCAGCACCGCTTCGGCGTCGAGCAGAGAAGGGCGCTTCTGGAGAAGGGAATCGACCCTGACGTGCTTCTGATGACCGCCACGCCCATTCCCAGGACCCTGGCCCTGACGGTGTTCGGCAACCTCAACGTCTCGACAATAAAGACCATGCCCAAGGGGCGTCTTCCCGTCATCACCTACCTTGTCGACGGCCCGAAGCGCGACAAGATGTACGAGGCCGTGGGCGTGGAGATGAAACGGGGGCATCAGGCCTACTTCGTCTACCCCAGGATCGACGACGAGGGCAACTCGGACCTGCGCGACGTGCAGACCATGTACGAGTTCCTCTCCACCAAGAAATACCCGGAGTTCCGCGGGACGCTTATCCACAGCCGCCTTCCCGAGGATGACAAGATAAGGATCCTCAACGACTTCTCCGCCGGCAAGCTGGACTTTCTGGTCTCCACATCCGTCGTGGAGGTAGGAATCGACGTGCCCAACGCCACATGCATGGTGGTGGAGCACAGCGAGAACTTCGGACTATCGGCGCTGCACCAGCTGCGCGGCCGCGTGGGAAGAAGCTCTCTCCAGAGCTGGTGCTTCCTGGCCTACGAGGACACCATCACCGAGGACGGCAAGAAGAGGCTGTCCGTCCTGCGCAGGACCAACGACGGCTTCGAGATCGCCGAGGAAGACCTGAAGATCAGAGGTCCCGGAGAGCTTTCAGGACTCAGGCAGAGCGGATTCCTGCACCTCAAGTACGCCGACCTTGAGAAGGACGTCTCCATGATGTCCATGGCCCGCGACGAGGTGGACCGCATCCTCGCCTCCGACCCCGGGCTCATCAGCCTGGAGAACTCCGTGATCAGACAGGTACTCGCCTCCAGATGACAATTCTTGGGCATTATCACAGGTAATGCAGGTATTGCAGGTCTCATAGGTATTGCAGGTATCGCAGGTGCCACACAAGGTGATTTTGTGTGGTTTCGACTTCCGGCTATTGGCTCCCGGTTTCCGAAGTGGAATAATTCCATCAGGGAGGACACGCCATGATGTCATATGAGAACAGCCTTCAGATGAGAATGGTCATGGCCGGGCTCGAGGAGGGCGAGCGGCGCGGGAAGATGAAGGCCCTGCGCGTTGCCGCCTACAACATGTCCGGGCTGGGCCTCGACGTCGATACAATCGCCAGATACCTTGGACTGTCGAC
>JAGABK010000075.1 GCA_017614625.1 Spirochaetales bacterium | reverse complement strand
TCTGAGGTTGTACCATGAAGAAGGAATCTCGTTTTCCGAAAGATAGATTTTGTAGGGAATGTCCTTGATTGCCTTGTTCGCCATAATGTTTCCTCCTTTATGGTCTTCGATGTTTCTGTGTACAGTAACGTTACTGTCAATAGAAACATACCACCGCCGGAAAAACATTGCAAGAGGTTTTCGAAAATTTTTCGGGTTTTTTGTTTTTCATGGAAAGACCGGGGATGTGCAAGAGGCAAAATGATAGGATTCAGCCAAAAATCGTGTTTCTTGAAAAATGGCTGATTAATTGAGGGTTTGTTTCAGCCAATTATTGAAGTTGTTCCTTTTCTGGCTGAATCCGGAAGTTGGATCTGGAAGAATTGTCAGCCATTTTCAATGGAATGAGGTGTTTTGGCTGACAAACAATCAGCCGAAAACCCGGCAATATGGGTTTCTGGCTGAAAGCGTATTGATTCACTGTTTTCTCCAGGGAAGATAATTTTTTATGGGGGTAAAACAACTAAATCCCGCAAATAACATGTTTCAGTTGTTTACCAAACAACTATTCTTTGAAAGTCATGGAATTCAGTTGTGATTTCATATGTCCAGTAACAACGGCAACAACTGAAACAGAACAAACACAAGTCTCAGTTGTAAAACAATGCAGTTCCGAACCACAAAAAGCCGGTTTTTCCTGAATCCAGTTGTTTTCCACCCGAAACAGGGCAAAAAGAGCTCTTCCGGCATAGTGCATTCAAATGAGGAAGAGATCAATCTCTCTTGTTCCTTACCCGGACATTCAGTAAACAACCCGTGTTTTCAGTTTTCCCTGAAGAAGATGCACTTGGTCTTGTGCTCGCAACTGGCGCAGGCGGGGCCCGGACAGGCCTTGAAGGCGTCCTCGGCGCTCTCCAGCTGGTCTATGTGCCACTTCAGCTCGTCTATGTGGCTCTGCAGGACGTTCATGCGCTCGATGTCCGCAGACAGCTTGCTGCGGTACTGGGTCAGAAGCTCGGTGCGCCGGCGGTTTCCCGTCTCGTCCTCCTCCTTCAGCCTGATGATCCTGGAGATTTCGTCCAGCGTGAAGCCCAGGCTCTTGAGCTCGACGATGCGCTTGAGGTAGACGAGGTCCTGGTCAGAGAAGAACCTCTGCCCGCCGCGGGTGCGGCCGTCGGACAGCAGGCCAAGCTCGCCGTAATACCTTATGGTCCTCGGGGTAAGCCCGGAAAGGGCTGCGATCTCACCAATCCTGTAGCGCTTCATACCTTATTGTAACATAAGTTGACTTATTTTTGTTTATCCATAAGATTGGTCACGGTATGGAACAGGAAAAGCGTCTCCGCAGGAAGAAAATCGGCACCGTATTCTTCATTCTACTCAATGTCGCCATCATAGGCTTCATCGTCTACAAGGAGTTCTTCTACGGCGACGCCGCGGGATTCTCGGACCTTACGATCGACTGGCGCTACCTGCTTCCCGCCCTGCTCTGCTTCCCCCTCATGGTGCTGGCCGAGGGGCTCAAGTTCGGCCGCCTGATCTACCACACCACCGGAAAGAAGGACATAGGCGGAGGCCTGGGCGTGGGAGTGCTGGGCCGCTACTACGACAACATCACTCCCATGGGCTCGGGCGGACAGCCTTTCCAGATACACTACCTGCACAAGCGCGGCTATGACGCGGGAGCCAGCGGCTCCATCCCCATGGCCGGCTTCATAAGCAGCCAGCTGGTCTTCGTCCTCATAGCCCTGGTGATCCTGATCGTCGGAAGGCACTCGATCACCGACACCTACATCAAGATCACCGCCTGGGTCGGACTGGGACTGTACGCGCTGCTTCCCCTTCTGGCCATAGCCTTCGCCATCTTCCCCACTGCCCTGCACGCCATGATAGCCGGCCCCATACGCTTTCTGGGCCGCCACAGGATAATCAGGAATCCCGAGGCCAAGGAGGAAAAGGTCATCCATTCCATCTCATCCACGGCCAGAAGCATGAGGATGATAGGTTCCAACCCGAAGCAGCTGGCGGAGGTCATACTCACGTCGGTGCTGTTCCGTATGGCCCTGATGAGCATACCCTACTTCGTGCTCCACTTCTTCGGCGTCAACGCCTCCTACGTCGAAGTCTTCTTCCAGGTCACCTTCATCACCTGCTCCATGACGGTCATCCCCACGCCGGGAAACAGCGGAGCGGCCGAGGTCTCCTTCTACCTGGTCTTCTCCTCGCTTGCAGGCGACGCCCTGTTCTGGGCGATAGCCATGTGGCGCTTCCTGTGCTACTACAGCTGGCTGGCAGTCGGCCTGGCCTGCATCCTGATCACAGCCCTCCGGAAAAAGGACGGATGAGACAGGCTTTACACAAGGGGCCCTTTCTCCTATAAAATTCTAGACATGGAATTCTGGGACATCTACGACATCGACAAGAAGAAAACCGGCCGGACGATGAGGCGCAACGACTGGACCATGGCACCCGGGGACTACTATCTTTCGGTCCTGGGTGTGGTCCGCACGCCCGACGGAAGGTTCCTCATCACGCAGAGGGCCATGGACAAGGAATGGGCCCCCGGCTGGTGGGAGATTCCCGGAGGCGGCGTGAAGGCCGGCGAGACCTCGTTCCAGGCGGTCTGCAGGGAGGTCCTCGAGGAGACCGGGATCGATGTCTCGAAGGCAGCCGGCGGATACCGCTTCTGCTACCACCGCGAGCAGCCGGGCCAGAACTACATCGTGGACATCTACCGCTTCGACATGGACATCACCATGGACGATGTCAGCCTCCAGAAGAGCGAGGACATCGACGGCCGCCTGGCGACGCTGGATGAGATCAGAAAAATAGCGGAGGAAGGTCTCTTCCTCCACTACAACAGCATAAAGCGGGTCTTCGAGGACTGAGTCCCCTGCTTCAATCGGTATAGAAAAGAATGTCTCCGTAGGTCGGGAACGGCCATCTGTCGTGCGGCACCAGCAGCTCCAGCTCGTCGGCTATGCGCCTTGCGTCCTCCATGGCAGGGATGACGCACTGCCTGGAGAAATGGGCCAGGTCGGCGCCGCTTCTGATTGCGCACTTCTCGATCGATGACGACAGGACGGCGCAGCTTTCATACAGCCTGTCCAGAAGCGGACAGATGCGCGAAAGCAGGTCCGACTCGGCCCTGCACTCCAGAACGGGCATGGCCGCCTTTCTGGCGTTGATGGCCTGCGACAGCTCGGACGTGTAGGAACTTACCGCGGGAATGATCTGGCGGACTATCATGTCGCGCATGGTCAGCGCCTCGATGTGGATGGTCTTGGAGTACTCGTCCATCAGGATCTCGTACCTCGAGTGCATCTCTATGGGGCTGAAGACTCCGAACTCGGAGAACAGGTCGATGTTCTTCTGCGCGGTGAAGGTGTCCAGGGCCTCCGGCGTGGAAGGCAGGTTCAGCAGGCCGCGGCGTCTGGCCTCTTCCACCCACTCTGCCGAATAGTTGTTTCCGTTGAAGACTATGCGCCTGTGGGCGTTGTAGGTGTCGCGGATGAGGTCCGTGACGGCCTCGTCCATGTCCTTGGCGTCCTTGAGGACGGCGTGGAACTCCTTCAGGGCCTTGGCCACGATGGTGTTCATGATGATGTTCGGACCCGAGACGGAGAACGAGGAGCCCAGCATCCTGAACTCGAACTTGTTCCCGGTGAAGGCGAACGGGCTGGTCCTGTTGCGGTCGGTGGTGTCCTTGGCGAACGACGGCAGGACGTGGACTCCCAGCTCCATGCTGGACTTCGTCGGTCCCTGCGCCACCTTTCCGGCTCCTATGGAGTCCAGGATCTCAGAGAGGTCCGTTCCGAGGAACATGGAGACGATGGCAGGCGGCGCCTCGTTGGCTCCGAGCCTGTGGTCGTTGCCCGCGCTCGCCACGGAGACGCGCATGAGGTCCTGGTACTCGTCGACGGCCTTTATGACGGCGGTGATGAACAGCAGGAACTGCAGGTTCGTCTTGGGGTTCTTGCCCGGCTCCAGAAGGTTCTCCCCGGTGTCGGTGGATATGGACCAGTTGTTGTGCTTTCCGCTTCCGTTGACGCCGGCGAACGGCTTCTCATGCAGCAGGCACATGAAGCCGTGGCGCTCGGCTACGCGCTTCATCATGTCCATTGTTATCTGGTTGTGGTCTACGGCGATGTTGGTCGTGGCGTACACGGGAGCGAGCTCGTGCTGGCACGGGGCCACCTCGTTGTGCCTGGTCTTGGCCGTGACGCCGAGCTTCCACAGCTCCTTGTCCAGGTCCCTCATGAAGGCCGCCACGCGCGGCTTGATGGTTCCGTAGTAGTGGTCGTCCTTCTCCTGTCCCTTGGGGGCGCGGGCTCCGAAGAGCGTCCTGCCCGTGAAGACCAGGTCGCGCCTCTTCCGGTAATCGGCCTTGTCGATCAGGAAGTACTCCTGCTCGGGACCGACCGTGGTGATGACGCGTTTGACATCGTCCTTTCCGAAGAGTCTGAGGATCTTCACGGCCTCGGCGCTGAGGGCCTCCATGCTTCTGAGAAGCGGGGTCTTCTTGTCCAGGACCTCGCCCGTGTAGGAGCAGAAGACCGTGGGGATGTAGAGGACGTCGTCACGTATGAATGCGTAGCTTGTGGGGTCCCAGGCGGTGTAGCCGCGTGCCTCGAAGGTGGCGCGAAGGCCTCCCGAGGGGAACGAGGAACCGTCGGCCTCGCCCTTGATCAGGCCCTTGCCGGAGAACTCCATGATGGCCCTGCCTCCGTCGGCGGGGGCTATGAAGGCGTCGTGCTTCTCGGCGGTGATTCCGGTCATGGGCTGGAACCAGTGTGTGAAGTGCGTGCAGCCGTGCTCGAGCGCCCAGGTCTTCATGGCGTTGGCGACGCTGTTGGCCACGGCAAGGTCGATGTCCTTGCCTTCGGACACGGTCTTCCTCAGGGTCTTGTAGATGTCCTTCGGGAGTTTCTCCCTCATGACGGCATCGTTGAACACCAGGCTTCCAAAGTAATCAGTCACTGTCTCCATGGTTCCGTCCTCCGGATGTTTCTGTGTACAGTTTCTTCTATTATTATGCAATTTTTCTACTTTATTTACGGCAAACCGTCAACTTATTTGAAAAGAAAACTGGACATAAATGCCGGAATCGAGCAACATTTGCATGACGGAGAGCTCAAAGATGGAAGCAAAGACACGTGAGGATATCATCAGGTACATGAAGGATCAGGACGTCAGATTCGTGCGTCTTGCGTTCTGCGACATTTTCGGCCAGCTGAAGAACGTGACCATAAGCGCCTCGTTCATCGGAAAGGCCCTGGAGCGCGGCGTGGGCTTCAACGCGGCCGCAATCAGAGGCTTCATGAACATCGAGGAGTCCGACCTGATCCTGGTCCCGGATCCCGAGACGCTGACCATCCTTCCCTGGAGACCGGCCGACGGAAAGGTCGCCAGATTCTTCTGCTCCATCCAGCATTCGGACGGCAGGCCCTTCGAGGGCGATGTCCGCACGATGCTCAAAGAGTATGAAAAATCGCTCATTGCCTCCAAAACAGACCTCCAGGTCAGAACCGAATGCGAGTTCTACCTGTTCAAGCGCGACGCAGACGGCAACCCCACAGACGAGCCCATGGACCGCGCCTCCTACTTCGAGGTAGCGCCCATAGACAGGGGCGAGAACATCAGGCGCGAGATCTGCCTTGCCATGGAGCAGATGGGCATCCAGTACGTTGCCAGCCATCACGAGAAAGGTCCCGGCCAGAATGAGATCCGCTTCGTCCCTGCGAGCCTGACCAAGGCAGCCGACCAGCTGATTACCTTCAAGGACATCGTCAAGGTCACCGCAGACAGGATGGGACTTTTCGCCTCCTTCCTCCCCAAGCCGCTTTTCAACGAGAACGGCTCGGGACTGTCCATAAGCCTGACCATGGAAAGCGCGAAGGCCGCCGAAAGGAAGAAGGTATCACGCCAGATGACCGGAGGAATCCTCAGGAGAATCGAGGAAATCACCATCTTCCTCAACCCCATAGCCAACTCCTACGAGAGGATCGGCACGTTCGAGGCCCCCTGCGCCGTCAACTACGGCCTTGAGAACCGCAACGTCCTGATCAAGGCCCACCCGGAGGCCGCGAGGATCAAGGTCAAGAGCGCCGACCCGTCGTGCAACCCGTATCTGGCCTGCCTGCTTCTTGCAGGAGCTGCCATGGAGGGCATCCGCGACAAGGTCAACCCGGACGACTTCAACACCGGACGCGAGCTTCCGGACACCATGAACGACGCCATCAAGTGCGCCGAGAAATCGGACTTCGCCAAGACCCTGATTCCGGACATCCTGTTCGAGAAGTTCCTGCAGGCCAAGCGCGACGACTGGATGGAAAGCTCCCTCTCCGGCGACCCGATGCTCAAGGCCAAGAACATGGAATTCCCTGTGACCTGAGGCAGCCATGGAAAAGAAGGAAAAGAAGAAGGAAAGGAAATACCGCAACAGCATCGAGATCGAGCGCACAGGAATCGCCCGGAAGCTTTCGCATACCTTCAGCCTGGACAGGGAAAACAAGACCTTCGACATTCCCCTGCACTTCGAGAAAGCCTCGGACATGTTCTGCAGCAATGCGGATTTTGAAGAAATTCCCAAAATTTCGGACGACACCACGGACAACCTGCTGCAGATTCTTTCCGACATTCCCAAGGGCTACAAGGCCGACATCTCCGTCACGGTGGACGATTACGAAAAATGGTCCTTCCGCAGCATAATGAAGGGAATCGAGAACGCCCTCTTCTTCCGCCACCAGCGCTATCTGCTTGAAAACAGCCGCAAGGGCATGAAGGTCGGCATTCTCATGTTCGTCGGAGTATCGCTGATTCTGATTCTGAATATCGGCAACTTCAACGCCTGGTGGGGTTCCGACTCCGTCACCAGCGAAATCTTCACATACATGCTGGATCTCTTCGGATGCGTTTTGATCTGGGAATCGATCTACGGCATGTTCGTGGACCGCTCCGATGAGATTGTCTTCGAGAAGGAGATATCGGAAAAGGTCAATTCCATCGCCCTGGTGGACGAAACCGGGAAAAAGGTCCTTGCAGAGGAAGACAAGGAGGACATCACGTCCGTAATGAACAGGAACAGAAAGAAATCCCTGTCGGACAAGATGCTCCTTCTCAGCGGATTCTCCATTCTCGCTTTCGCCCTGGCGGACATCCTGGACACCCTGGCGCAGATCGGACCGGGCATGGGCTTCAGCGTGATTATCGTCATCATGCTGGCGGGACTGTTCTCCGGCATCATAGGACTGCTGGTGGACCTCATGGCGATCCGCCTTTACTACGGGAAGTTCAAGGCCAACGTGGCCGGTGCGGCAATTACCTTTTTCATGCTGATTTCAATAGTCATGAACATCGTGACCCTGCTGATGCCGGGACTCACCTCGGAGCGCCTTCTCCAGAGCCTTTTCAGGATCCTGGTTCAGGGTTCCTTCGCCTTCGGACTGATCCTCCGGTTCTCCTACTTCATCCAGCTCAACAGAAGCGAACGAAAGAGAAAAGCCTGAACATCTTTGACTTGAAACCGAAGTCTCAAACTGTTAAAATCCAAGATTGGGCGCAAGCCCGCAAATTCTGCGGACATCAGTCCGCAACCAAAGGAGGACCTGTCATGGAAGCTGGCGGTAGTAGTAGATTGCTTGCAGATTCCGACCCTGTGCCTAATCCCGAGTCCTCCGTCTTCATACGCTGAACCCGGTATTATCCACGGTCACATCTGCACTGATACTCGTCAACTCTGATACAGTCAGGGAGAAATTGTTATGGCACAGCATAATGTTAGTGTTGAAGATACTTTGAAGGTTCTTGTCGAGAACAAGAAATACTCAACGGTCAAGGACGTGCTGGTAACCATGAACCCGTCGGACATCGCCATGATATTCGACGAGCTCAGCGAGGAGCAGCTGCCCATCATGTTCCGCCTGCTGCCCAAGGCGCTGGCGGCCGACACGTTCGTCGAGATGGATCCCGACAACCAGGAGCTCCTGATCAAGGGCTTCTCCGATACGGAGCTCAAGCAGGTCCTGGACGAGCTGTACATAGACGACGCCGCGGACATCGTCGAGGAGATGCCGGCGAACGTCGTCAGCAGGATCCTCAGGCACGTCACGCCCGACAGAAGGCGCGAGATCAACGAGATCCTCCAGTTCCCGGAGAACTCGGCAGGCTCCATCATGACCACGGAGTACATCTCCCTTGCAGCGGACATGACGGTCAGGCAGGCCTTCCAGAAGATCCGCGAGACGGGCGTTGACAAGGAAACCATCTACACCTGCTACGTCCTGTCCCGCTTCAACAGGATCCTGGGTCTCGTCTCGGCCAAGGACCTGATGCTGGCCAAAGACCCCAGCGTTCCGGTCGAGACCCTGATGACCACCAATGTCATTACTGTCAGCACCCTGATGGACCAGGAAGAGGTCGCCAAGCAGCTGTCCAAGTA
>JAGABK010000074.1 GCA_017614625.1 Spirochaetales bacterium | reverse complement strand
TAAAGAAGCAATAAATGACGCAACAAATGACGCAATAAAATGAGCTGATCGGAATCGAACCGACTACCTGCTGAATGCCATTCAGTCGCTCCAGGGGATGTTAACACAAATCGGAACGAACATTTGGCATTTTTGCACACAAATCGGAACGAACTTGGAGCTGATAGGGATTGCCATCCTGCCGCAAGGCTTCGATCCCTACCGGAAGCCACTCAAAACAAAAAGGACTCCGCCTTGGAGTCCTTTTTGTTTTGGAGCTGATCGGGATCGAACCGACTACCTACTGAATGCCATTCAGTCGCTCTAGCCAGGTGAGCTACAGCCCCGTTGCCATACAGCGGAGATTTTATAACATTTTGAAATAAAAAAATCAATACGTCATCGGATCCGGATTTTCAGGACGCAATTTCAGCCTATGGTCACGTCCAGCAGCCTGTATCCGGTGGCATCCAGCGCGGCCTTGAGCGCTTCTTCGTCCACGGGGCCGTCACAGAGGAACGAAGCCTCCCCTTTCCTGTGCGGTGCCTTTACCTTGCGCGCGCAAGGCAGGGCCTGTCTGATTGTCCCGCAGACAATTTGCCCTTCTCTTTCCGCCGCCGTGCGGATATCATTGAACCTGCCATTGAAACGGGTCACAACACCGGAGGAGACATGAGATACGCAACAATCAGGGACGGCCTCGTCCCGGTGATAATAACAAAAGACGGAAAACACGCCGTACCTATCAATGAAATACTGGGAACCGCTTACAGCAGCCTGGTGGACTTCATCAGGGACTTCGACGAGGAAAAGAGAATGCGTCTTGAGAAGGCCGCAGCCTCAAACAAGGGCATCGACCTGGCAGAGTCCCCTCTTGCGGCGCCGATCCCGAGGCCGGTGCACGACGTGATCTGTGTGGGAATCAACTACGCCGCGCATCTGGAGGAACACAAGGCCCACCTTGCCGGCGACGGGTTCAAGACCCCGCCCAAGGCCGTCTATTTCGGAAAGCGCGCAATCCGCATCACCGGCCCGGACGAGGAGATTGACGGACATCCGGATTTAGATGAAAGACTGGACTACGAAGCGGAGCTGGCGGTGGTAATCAAGGACACCATAGACAGGAACACGGAGTACGGGGACATCGGGAACCATATCTTCGGATTCTCGGTCTTCAACGATATAAGCGCCAGGGCGCTGCAGAAAGCGCACGACCAGTGGCTCTACGGAAAGAGTCTGGACACCTTCGCCGTCATGGGGCCGTGGATCGTGGGCACGGACGAAATCCCGCTCAACAAGCCGCTGAAGATACAGAGCAGGATCAACGGGGAAATCCGGCAGAATTCCGACACCTCCCTTCTGATCCGATCCGTCAGCGACCTGATCTTCGACCTTTCGCGCGGCATCACGCTGGAGGCCGGCGACATCATCGCCACCGGAACCCCGTCGGGCGTGGGCGCGGGCTTCGTCCCCCCGCGTTTCATGAAGAGCGGCGACATAGTCGAAGCAGAGATTGAGAAAATCGGAACACTGAGAAACAGGATCAGATAGAACTCAGGCAACTAAGAAGTATTACTCGGCCTTCTCTTCCGGCATGTAGAAGTAGCCGCCCTTGGCGAACGCGCGCTTTCCCGCAAGCTTCAGATAGAGGATGAAGGAAATGAGCACGTAGGCTGCGGTGATTCCGACGAACGGCCAGACATTGCCCTTGGCCGGCCAGTTCACCAGGGCCAGGATCGGCAGCGCGAAGACGAACATCATCGCGGTGGCGCTTACATACTCCTGGGCGACGGGCGTCTCGAAGTCCGGGTCCACGACACGCAGCAGCGACAGGGCCGTGGGAAGCGTTCCGTTGGCCGTTCCGAAGATCATCAGGAACCTCATGAACGAATAGTCGCCGAAGAGCCTCGAGCAGAACCACGGGGTGATGTAGCATGTGATCACCACGCCGATCGCGGTGAGGACGAGGATAGGCACCCAGTACTGGCGGATGGCCGCGATCTCGATCGCACCCAGACAGGCGGCTACGGTGACATCGACCGCGATTCCGTCGATCCTGTTGCAGGTGTGGTTGTCGATGACGTGCTCGGCATGGACGGCGATGATGAACTTGCGCACCAGGATCGCGCACAGCGAGCTGACGACGAAGTTGATTCCCCAAAGTCCCGTGACGGCCTCAAGCACCTTGCCGCCGACGAAGCGCGCCACGATCCACTCGAGTCCGGCCAGGACCAGGAAGCTGATCAAATACGTGAACAGGATCAGGGCTATATGCAGCGTGAAGGTGTCCATGGACTCGCTTACCGTCGTCTGGAAGCTCGATGCCACGCGGTCCTCGGCGTTCTTGAAGAAGCCGTTTCCGACCTTGCGGTTGCGAAGCTTCTCGACGTATTCGGCGCTGAGCCAGCCCTTCTTGGCCGCGCGGTTGATCAGGATTACTCCCACGACCGAACCGATGACGAAGCCGATCGCCGCCATTGTCAGTCCTACGTCGCCCGCGTTGGCCACGTTGTACGGGGCGCCTTCCCAGACCTTTGCCATGGACTCGGCCTGACCGGGCCCGAGCTCGAAGCCCAGGCACAGCGTAAGGCCGATGGACACGGACGAACCGGGCAGGAACCTTCTGAGAAGCAGGATGGCTGCCAGAAGGCCCAGCGTGCACTGCAGGCCGTACTCGGCCAGAAGCGCGGTCACGTTCGACCACAGGGTGCCCTTTCTCTGGGCCTTCTCCTTCTTGGCCGGAATCCTGAGCTGCATGGCTATGAACGAGATGTTCAGCAGATGGAACATCAGCTCCTCGAGGAAGAACGTTCCGGTCTCGAGGTTGAGCATCGGGGAAATGTAGTTGTAGAAGAAGAACAGGAAGACTCCGCCGATCATGGGTGCCGGGATCAGGTACTTCTGCAGCACCTTTATCTTCGACCTCAGGGTCGAACCCAGGATCAGTGCGCACGCGATGATGCACAGATGGATCACAATCGTGAAATCATGGGAACTGTGGATGTAGTTCATCAGTTGTTCTCCTTTGCCGCAAGCCTTTCGCGGAAGGCCAGATAGTATTCATGGTATTTGAGGGAGCATGCCTCGGACAGCAGCCTTATGCGGTAAAGCGTGTCGCCCACGAAGAGCTCCATGGTCTGTTTCGCGTTCAGTATGAGAGAGTTCACTCCGGAAAGAGGCAGCCTGTAGGTCTCCTTCATCCCGGTGTTGCAGACGACCTCGATGACATCGTCCTTCATGTGGACCGTCACGTCCTTGGAGAGGGTCTCCAGCGTGCCCTCGTCGTCGGCGTCGCCCCGCTGCAGGAGCACGCCCTTCTCCGGCGGGAACTCCTCCTTGTCGCCGATCATCGACGCCTCCCATTCATGCCACTGGCTCATGCGTGTGAAAGGCGTGTCCACGGACGTCAGGTTGTCCTTGTCGTCCAGGACCGTCACGGCGTTGCATTTCGTGCATGTGATCCGGTTCTCCGCCGTCTTCATGCTGTCGATGGCGTTGCACGCCGGACACAGGTAGAAAAGCCTCTGGAGGCCTTCTGCGCGCTTTGGGCTGCGGTAGTCGTAGGAAACGGTCTCCTTCCATTCGTCGTTGGAGAAGCGCAGGTATTCGCGCACCGTGTCCTGAAGGGTGTCGATGTCCATGACGGCCATCTGCTCGGGAGTGAGGAAGTGCTTCACGTTCACGACGACGTTGCCCTTGCGCTTGTGGTCGGCCCAGCGCGGCTGGTGGGCGAAACCGCCCTCGAGGTGCACGAAGAGCGCCGTGACGCCGAACATCCTGATGAGCTTGGCCAGCGACTTGTAGGCTATGGGCATCATCTCGCCGTCCCAGGTCCTGGTGCCTTCGGGGAAGAGGCCGACGTTGTCGCCGTCCTTGAGCGCCCTCTGCACGTTGCGGATCATCGAAAGGTCGGAGCGTCCCTGCTGCTTGGGGATGGCGGTGCACCACTTGCCTATGACGAGGTTGAGGAACCATGTCTTGAAGAGATATGCCCCTGCGACCCAGCGGACATGCTGGGGCATGACGGCGGACACCATTACCGGGTCCATTATGCCCACGTGGTTCAGGAGAAGCAGGTACGGGCCCTCCTCCAGGTCCACGCCGCAGGAGTTGACGAGGCTCACCTTCCCGTGCGCCTTGAGAATCCGCCCGTATGTGGCCTTGGCGAACCTTATCAGGGCGGGCATTCTGGAATTCTTGTTGCGGGACATTCGAACCTCTTTGCCTAAGGAATCATGACAGTTGTCATAATCAGTCATTATGATTTTTCCACAAAAAACAGTAAACCGCAATATTTAATTGAGAAACTACATATTTGTTTACTTTACATGGCCCCTCCGTGTAGAATGACGGCGGAGGCTGTATATGGTGGTTCTGTACGTTGTCCTGGGAATCGTCGTCCTTATCGGTATCGCATCGACTCTGGCCGCGATGATGTTCGCGAAGATGGTGGTAAAACCCCCTGTCCATTCCTATGAATCGGCAAGAAAGCAGGTCATGAACCATTGCTCAATAGACCCGTACAAGGTCATGGAGGGACATGAGGTGAAGGAGTTCACATACGCCTCGCCGCGCGGGTACAACCTCAAGGGCCGCATCATCTCGCCCGACCCAGAGAAGACCTTCCCCGACGGCAGGAAGCGCGCCGTCATCCTCTGCCACGGATGGACCGGAAACACCATCACCATGCTGTCCTACGGCAAGCTCTACCAGGACCTGGGATTCCACCTCGTGGCCTATGACCACCGCTTCCACGGAGAAAGCGACAAGGGCAAGGGAGCGCACTGCACCATGGGACTGAACGAGAGCCTGGATCTCGTAGGAATCTATGAATATGTGAGAGATTTCTTTCCTCAGGACACCGTTTGGGGTGTACACGGCGAGTCCATGGGATCGGCCAGCGCCATGCAGGCGGGCCCTGACATGAAGGGTCTTTCCTTCATCGTCGAGGACTGCGGATTCTCCACCATGCGCGGCCAGATGGAGGCCACTCTGGACTCCAGGCACCTGCCCCACTTCCCGATCCTCAACATCGGCGACTTCATCCTGAAGAGGTTCTACCAGCTCGATATGGACAAGGTGAACGCCGTGAAGGCAGTCGGGCGCATAGACGTACCCATGCTCTTCTGCCAGGGCGACAACGACACCTTCGTCCCCACCAGGATGATTTACGACGTCTACAACGCCAAGAAGGACAAAAAGCGCCTGCAGCTCTTTGAGGGCTCCAAACACGCCGAGAGCGTCTGGGACCACACTGAGCAGTACGCACAGGTGCTTGAGAGCTTCCTGAAGGACTATGGCGTCATCTGAAGCCCCGCGCCGGAACGCACCGGACATGACAGACAGAAGGACAAAAAGAAAGAGGCCGGACACATTGCCCGGCCTCCTTTGTCAGGATCAGACCTGAGATCACTCTGCGATGATGACTGTCGCCTGGACGCTGTCGGCCTTCTTCAGACCGGCCGTGGCAGCCTTGTCGACATAGAAGTCGCAGGAAGCGTTGTTCTCGAAGACTCCGCCGTTGATGGCGTTGTCGGAGACGATGTAGATGGCTCCGCCTGCGCCCTCGGCAAAGACGGTGTTGTTCCTGAACGTTCCGCCGTTGAGTGTGAACATACCCTTGGCGTATGTGTTGAAGACAGCTGCTCTCTTGGCGCTGGTGTTGCCCTCGTACAGACCGCCGTTGACTGTCGTCTCGATGCCGTCGATGTTGCAGATCTGGAAGATACCGACGTTGGCCGTGTCGTTGTTGGTGACTTCGCAGTCGTTGATTGTCGTCTTGGCATAGCAGGTGAACAGACCGTTGCCCTTCTCATAGTTGGCTGTGAACACGCCGCCGTTGATGACCAGCTCGCCGTAGGCTCTCACAAGTCCGCCGAAGATCGTGGAGTAGATGCCTGTGACGGTGATGCCCTTGTTGAACTCAAGATAGCCGTGGATCTCGTTTGCGGGATCCTTGTATCCGGCTCCGATGTAGAACATGATCCTCTTGGTCGTGCTTGCGGCCTCGCCTGCTCCGACGAATGTGATTCCGCCGGTCTCGGTTCCCTTGAGAATCAGCTTTCCGGAGTGGATGATCTCGAAGCAGCAGCAGACGTCGTTTCCGTTGTACTCGACGAAGTTCTCCATTGCGATGGCATCTGTGAGCGTGACGGGCGTTCCGCCGTCGACGATCGTGATTTCCTTGTCATCGACCTGGATCTTCTTCGTGAGGCTGAGGTCCTGATAGACTGTGACTGTGGCGACCTGTCCCTTCTCGACTGCCTTGACTGCATCCTCGAGTGTCTCATATCCGGTCTTCACTCCGGCGATCTCGACCTCGACCGGTCCGAGCGGTCCCTTCTCCTTGCCTGCGCTGGCACATGAAACCAGACCGATGCAGAGAACTGCAACGAGCATGAGTGCGAAAAGCTTTGTTTTCATATTCTATTCCTCCATTGAATGTGCGGGTTTTCCCTATCTTCAATCCTAATCCCCGACAGGTGCGGAGACAATTTAGCGTATTTAATAACATCTGAAGTTGTACTTATAGGGAAATAAGGGATTATGGGGGTATACTGTCATCATGAAACCACAGCCTTTGAAGTCGATAATTGCAGCCGTCACCCTTCTGGGAATCATCCTCATCCTGTCCGTTTCGTGCATGAGCGCCCTCCCCCTCGGGGACGGAGAGACAGTCACGGTCCGCTACTTCAGCGAGGGATCCGAAATCGCAAGCCAGGTGCTTTCAGCGAAGGACAGGCTCGAGATCCCCAAGGCTCCGGTCCGCGAAGGCTATAAGTTCAACGGATGGTGGGTCACCTGCGACGAAGGCGTTGTCGAGTTCGACCGCAAATGGCTGGCGGAGAACCTTGACGGTTCCGATGTCATAGTCAACGCCCGCTGGCTGAACACCTCCTACACCATAGAGCAGCTGGACATCAGCTTCCCGACCATATCGTCCACCATCCAGGACGGCCTGGTCTGCAACGGCATGCTCTTCAAGTTCAACAGCGACGGAATGTGCTACATCTTCGACCTGTCCTCAGGCAAGAAGGTCGGAGCCCTGATGCTCAACGGCACCGACAGCTACCTGCCCCACTGCAACGCCGTCTGTTTCGGCAGCACCTACTACGAGGAAGGCGACGAGTTCCCGCTTCTGTACGCCAACATCTACAACAGTTACAACAAGGACAACTACGAGGACAAGCGCGCCGGCATGGTCTGCGTCTACAGGCTCAGACGCACATCCGAGACACGTTTCTCCACGACCCTGGTCCAGGTCATAAGGATCGATTTCGCCGAATTCTCCCCGTGGCGGTCCAAATGGGACGCCGAGGCCCAGGCCTTCACCGACCGCTCGCCGTGGGGCAACTTCATAATCGACACCGACAGCAACAAGCTCTGGGCCTTCGTCACCAGGGACGCCAACCACACCACTCGCTTCTTCTGCTTCGACATCCCCGCAGTCAACAAGGACTCCCTCGAGGTGGTGAAGCTGGGAACCGGCGATGTGCAGCGCACCTTCGACATCCCCTATTCCTGGTACCTGCAGGGCGCCTGCTATCATGACGGGAAAATCTACTCGACCGAAGGAATGGGCACCGAAGCCAACCCCACCCGCATCCGCGTGGTGGACCTGGAGAACGGAATCGAAGACAGCGTTATCGACCTCTTCGCCGACCAGTCCAAGGGCTCCGGAGCCAGGGAAGCCGAGTTCATAGACTTCGCCGACGGGGTCTGCTACTACGGCGATTACAAGAAGATCAACAACAGTCCCACGGTTTACCTCTACAGGATAACAGGTATCTGATTTTCAGGAGACACAATGAAAAATCTGCATAAAACACCGCTGCAAGCCATCGTTTTCCTCTACCTCGCCCTCGTCCTTCTCCTTGCCTCCTGTGCCTCCGCATCGGCTCCGGCCAAGGAGCCGCCCAAGGAACCGGACGTCGATCCGTACCCGCAGGCCACAAGGGAAGTGCTTTACATCGACCGCGGAGAGCAGTTCTTCCGCTCCGGCATTTCCGAGACCGGCGACTTCCTGATTCCCGTCAACGACCCCGTGCGCGAAGGCTGCACCTTCAACGGCTGGTGGGTCTACTGCGACGAAGGAGTAATCGACCTTTCCAAGTACATGAAGCTCCACCCCGAGGCCGAGCAGGTCACCGCCCAGGCCCGCTGGGTCAACACGTCATTCACCATGGAGCAGTACGGAACCATGGGCAACACCCAGGACGGAGCCATCTACGGCAACTACATCCTGCGCTTCAACGCCTCCGGAAGCGGCATGATCCATGACATGTCCACGCGCCGCTACGTCAACTCCGTGGCCCTGGACAGCGCCATGTACTCCAAGTTCCAGCCGCATTCCAACTGCACGGTCTTCGGCTGCACCTACTACGAGGAAGGCGACGAGTTCCCGCTCTTCTACGCCAACGCCTACAACAACTACGACGTCAAGATCGACAGAAGGCTCGGCACCGTGGGCGTCTACCGCATCACCCGCGACGACCGCCGCTTCACCGCCAAGCTCGTCCAGGTCATCCGCATAGGCTTCACCTCCGACAAGACCCTCTGGATGTCCGGCATCGGCGCCGACAAGTCCCCCTACGGCAACATGGTCGTCGACACCGACAACGGCAAGCTCTGGTTCTTCGTCCCGCGCGACACCAACAAGACCACCCGCTTCTTCTGCTTCGACATCCCCGCGGTCACCGACGGCACCTACAGCGAGGAATTCGGCGTCAACCTGGTCACCCTCCAGGCCGATGACATAATCGACATGTTCGATGCCACCTACTGCAACTACCTCCAGGGCGGCTGCTACCACGACGGAAAGATCTACTCCCTCGAGGGCATGGGCACCGGCGTCAGCCCCAACGTGCTGCGCATCTTCGACCTCGGGACGAAGACGGAGGACTGCGTGGTCGATTTCTTCGCGACCGGCTACTGGAAGGAACCCGAGTTCGTCGATTTCTGGGAAGGAGACATCTACTTCAGCGATTTCTCGCAGATCGTCTACAAGCTGACAGGAGTCTGATTCCGGCCCGATTCATGGGCAATGATGACACTCATGGAACTCATGGCGATGATGCCGCTCTTGCCACTCATGGACCACATTTACTCAACCGTAACCACAAACCTCACCAGGTGGTCGTCGGCCGCCTTGTAGCAATGCGCGTCCAGCGTGTAGGGACCGCAGCTTCCGGTTCCGATACCCTGCTGGAACGCGTTGATCGCCACATAAGTTCCCGTCGTCTTCTCGTCACTGCGGTGCTTCATTGAGATCAGCTCTGTGTCGCTGTAGGGTTTGACCGAAAGCTCGAACGGATTGTCCACCGCCGTGAACTTCACCGAATGCTTTCCGTCGGAGAGGGCGGCCCACCTGACATCGCACCTGTTGCCGCTCTCCTGCGGCTTGACGCTGGGCTCCACCATGTCGGACACGGAGCAGGAGCATTCCTTAACAGGATACTGCTCCTTCATGTCCAGATAGGATTCGCCGCTGCGTCCGAAATAATCCACATGTGAGAAAGTGCTGTCCGTCCTGAACGCCTTGGCGAATCTGGGGATGCGGCCCTTGGCCTTGAGAGGAATCAGGAGCGAGGTCACGAGGACTCCCGTCTTTCCGTCCTCGAGCGTACAGGGCTCGTACTTGTCGGTACACAGGAACGTCTTTCCGGCAACCTTCACAGCCCATTCGGTCACGGCACGCTCGGGGGTCTTCTTGCAGCCCAGAAGGACGTTCCTCTCCTTGTACCAGCGGCGCATGGGCTTCTTGATGAAGTTGATGCTGTCGTTGTCCGTCTCTGCCCTGAACATGAGGTTGTAGGGCTCGGCTGCGGTGATTACGGCGTCTCCGCATGCAAACGACGGGATTCCGTCCTTTATGGAGAACCAGTCGGGCAGTTCGTCAGAAATCCTTACTTTGCCCTCTTCCTCCGAAGGAAGGCTCCTGGAAAGCTCGATCTGCTCGGTTGAGACCAGCCTGCAGTCCTTGTCGTAGGTGTCTGCAGTGAGGAAGCAGTCCCCGGAGACATCGCCCAGGTCGAATTCGACGGTCTGCCTCTCCAAAGGACCTGCGGACGGCACGAAATCGAAGCCTTCGCGGCCGGTGACGCCGATTTTCATGAGGAAGGCGCTTCCCGGAGTGAAGGCCGTGGTGTTGAAGATTTCGAAGCTGTTGCCGCCGATGCGCGAGATGCGTATGGGTCTGTAGGCGTGGCGCACGATCCAGGCTCCGGTGGACGGACTTCTGTCGGGATAGAAGATGCCGTCGCAGCAGAAGTTCCCGTCGTGGATCCACTCGCCGCTGTCGCCGCCGTAGAGGTACTCACCGTCCTTCGTCTTCACCGCATGGTCGTTCATCTCCCACACGCAGCCGCCGATCAGCCCGTCGTACCTGTAGATCTCGTTCCAGTAGCCTTCGATGTTGCCCGGTCCGGTTCCCATGGCGTGGGCGTACTCGCACAGGAAGTACGGCCTGTCCATGAAGCGCTTGGTCCTGCACTTCCCCTCGCCTATGGCATGGAGTTCCTTCACGGGCGGATACATGCGCGAGGCGATGTCGTAGGCCTTGCGCCTCGTGTAGATTGCGCTCTCATAGTGCACCGGGATGTCCGAGACGCTCTTGAAATAGTCGTACATGGCATCCGTGTTGCATCCGCCGCCGCTCTCGTTTCCCAGGCTCC
The DNA here is from genome assembly GCA_017614625.1 of Spirochaetales bacterium. Taxonomy (GTDB): domain Bacteria; phylum Spirochaetota; class Spirochaetia; order Sphaerochaetales; family Sphaerochaetaceae; genus UBA9732. The sequence goes on along the minus strand of JAGABK010000074.1, from coordinate 2,651 downwards.
ACATGATAACCGGCGTGGCCATGGCCTTGTCGCGGTTGTAGTGGTGCACCGCGCGGCTGAGGTAATGCTTCTTCCACTTGGGGTCGTCCGAAAGCCTGTTGTACGAAGGAGGAAGCTTTCCCACCAGGACTCCGTGCGTCTCGATGTCCACCTCGTCCACGATGTATATTCCCATCTCCGCCGCAAGCTCTATCAGAAGCGGGTCCGGCGCGTAGTGCGATGTCCTCACCGTGTCGATGTTGAAGGCTTTGCAGAGCTTCAGGTCGCGCTCGATCTGAGCCGGCGTCATGCAGTATCCGTTCTCAGGGTCCGTGTCATGGTGGTTCACGCCCTTGAATTTGATCTTATGTCCGTTAAGAAGGTACAGGTTCCCCTTCACCTCGATGGACTTGAAGCCAACCCTCTGATGTATGCAGGAACAAGCGCTTTCGATGTACAGGTCGTACAGCACCGGCTTCTCCGCCGACCACTGAGCCACATCCAGATCCGCGAAGCAGACCTTTGCCTCTCCGTCCGCCGAAACGGCCTCAAGGGTGACGGTTGCCAGCTTTCCTTCGGGGTCCTTTCCCTCGAGCGTGAAGCGCACTTTCTGCCCGTCATCCACGTATGCGGTGACGTCCGCGGAGTAGGCTCCTCCGAGACTTCTGGTCTTTATATCGATGTCCCAGATATCACACTTGTCAGAAATTCTCAACAGTACATCGCGGAATATGCCATTGTTGCGGAACATGTCCTGGCACTCGAGATAGGTGCCGTTGCACCAGCGGCGCACCACGCAGACCAGCTCGTTGCGCCCTTCCTGAACGTACGGGGTTATGTCGAATTCGGCCGTGTTGTGCGACTCCTCAGAGTACCCGGCGAAGTGCCCGTTCACATGGACCTCGATGCAGCTGCACACCCCAAGGAAGGACAGCGTGTAGCGCTTGGAACCCTCTGCACCGACTTCGAAGAACGTCCTGTACAGACCCGCGTGGTTCATCTCGTCCTCGGGCGCCTTCCTGAATCCGTCCAGCACGCTGAAGTAGTTGGACACCGGCTCCAGAGTCGGAATCACGGGCGGCTTGTAGGCGAAAGGATAGCGCACGTTCAGGTACATGGGATGCGAATAGCCGCGGTACTGCCAGACAGACGGAACATCGATCTTTCCGAAAGAAAGCGCAGAAGTGTCGAACTCCAGCGGCAGGGCCTTCGGGTCGTTGTAGTAGATGAAGTCCCAGTCCCCGTTCAGGCACCTGACCAGAGGTGATCGGTAGCGCTTCTCCAAAGGCCCCACGCCCTCGAGCGCCTCCCTCGAAGGATATGGGATGAAATAGCTGCGCGCAGGCAGCCTGTTCACATCTATGGTCTTGAAATCGCTGTAATACCGGTCCTGAAGTCTGTATTGCATGAAAATCTCCTGTATTTTCTAAACAAATTATAACCTCCGAATATAAAAGACAAAAGATATCTTCTCCGTTATAATGGTGAAACGGAGGCTTCAATGAGCTACGCTGACAAAGTATTCGTTTCCAACATAAAAGACATACTCGAGAACGGATTCTCAGACGAGAACCTGCCCGTCAGGCCCCACTGGGAGGACGGAACGCCCGCCCACACCATCAAGAAGTTCGGAATCGTCAACCGCTACGACCTGCAGCAGGAGTTCCCCATCCTGACCATCAGGCGCACATACATCAAGAGCGCCATGGACGAGCTTCTCTGGATCTGGCAGAAGAAGAGCAACGACATCCACCAGCTCAAGAGCCACGTCTGGGACAGCTGGGCGGACGAGAACGGAACAATCGGCAAGGCCTACGGATACCAGCTCGGCGTGAAGCACAAGTACAGGGAAGGCATGTTCGACCAGGTCGACAGGGTCATCTACGACCTGAAGAACAACCCCCAGAGCAGGCGCATACTCACCAACATCTACGTGCATCAGGACCTGAGCGAGATGGCCCTGTACCCCTGCGCCTACAGCATGACCTTCAACGTCAGCGGAAACACCCTCAACGCCATCCTCAACCAGAGGTCCCAGGACATGCTGGCGGCCAACAACTGGAACGTGGTGCAGTACTCGATTCTGGTCTACATGCTGGCCCAGGTCAGCGGCCTGGTCCCGGGCGAGTTCGTGCACGTGATAGCCGACGCCCACATCTACGACCGCCACATCCCCATCGTCAAGGAGATAATCGCCAACGAGCAGTTCCCTGCCCCGAAGTTCGTCCTGAACCCCGAGGTCAGGGACTTCTACAAGTTCACCACGGACGACTTCAAGCTGGAGAACTACGTGTACAACAAGAAGAAATACGACATCCCGGTGGCGATCTGAGGACAGAACATGCAGGCGATCCTACACTGTGACAGAAAATGGGGCATCGGAAAGCGCAACGACCTGATGTTCCGCCTCCCGAAGGACATGAAGTTCTTCCGCACCACCACAAGCGGCAAGGTCGTGGTCATGGGCTCCAACACCCTCCTTTCCTTCCCCGGCGGCAAGCCCCTCAAAGGCCGCACCAACATCGTGCTGTGGCCCGGCGGAGACCCGGACCGTGCCAAAACCGACGGCTTTGTCATGGTCGAAACGTTGCCCGCGCTCTTCTCCGAAATCGCCAGATACAACAAGGACGATGTCTTTGTAATCGGCGGGGCCATGATGTACCACACCATGC
>JAGABK010000073.1 GCA_017614625.1 Spirochaetales bacterium | reverse complement strand
TACCAGATCGGAAGCATGACAGCCGGTTACGGCAACGTGTTCGGATTCATCCTCGGTCTGGCGGTCGTGGCTTTCGGGGTCTGGATGCTCGTCAGAAAGCCGAGGGAGAACTGAGATGGGCACTTTGATTGTCCTGCTGGCACTTGCCGCAGTCGTGTCCCTGATCGTCGTTTCGATGGTCAGGGGCAGGAAGGCCGGGAAAAGCAGCTGCGGCCACAAGTGTGGCTGCTGTCCCCTGGCCGGGCAGTGCCACGCGCACAGTAAACAGACTTGAAAAGCCATAAAAGAGAAAGTGCCATGAAATCGTGAAAAATCTCATTTCATGGAACAATTCCGCTGAAAGTGTGCCATAAAAAGAAAAAAAAAGATTTTTCATGGCACAGAATTCTTAAAATGTGCCATGAAAACAAGAAAAAACTCAATTCATGGCACACTGCATCCACACGCAATCAATCAGACGTTGTCCAGGACTTCCTTGAGCTCCTCGATGTCCGCCTTTGTGGTCGACCAGCTGGTGGCGAAGCGCACCGCGGTATGCGCGGCGTCGGTCTTCTCCCAGAACTCGATCCCTATGCGCCTGGAAAGGCTCTTATAGAAGGAATCCTCCAGGATCACGAACTGCTGGTTCGTCGGCGAATCCAGGAGGAAGGAATATCCTTTCGACGACAGGAGGGCCTTCAGCTCGTTGGCCCTTTCGATTGCATTGCGGGCAATCCTGAAGTACAGGTCGTCCGTGAAGAGGACATCGAACTGGACGCCAAGGAGCCTTCCCTTTGCAAGCAGCGCTCCCCTCTGCTTCTTCAGGCCCACGAAGCGCGCCGGGCGGTTGCCGTGCGTGAAGACGATGGCCTCTCCGCACAGGGCGCCGTCGATGAACAGCGGGATGGAATGTTTCGTGCAGACGGCCTTGATGTCCTCGAGCTCCTTCTTCGTGTAGAGCGTGCCATACTCGGTGGGGTACGAGATGTAGACCATGCCGGGATAGACCATGTGGCTGTGGTTCTCGTCTCCGTAGAAGGTGGATACGTAGTCATCGACCTCTGAGGCCAGGAGCCTGCCCTCGTGGCCGGGGACGGAGAGGACCTTGTGGCCGGTGACCTCGATGGCCCCGCTCTCGTGCGAGTTCACGTGTCCGGTTCCGGCGGAGATGACGCCCTCCAGAGGCCCGAGCATGGAGCTGATGACCAGCTGGTTGGTCTGTGTGCCGCCGACGGTGAACTCCACCTGCGCATCGGGAAGACCGCAGGCCTGTGCGATCCTGCGCGCGGCGGACTCACAATAGGCGTCGGCGCCGTAGCCGCTCTGGGGCTCCATGTTTGTTTCCTGAAGTCTCTTGAGAATCTCCGGATGGCATCCGGTGTTGTAGTCGCAGATGAAATTGAGCATTCCCCACCTCCGTATGACCCGATTATATGAAAAAAACCCCGGGACTTGAATGCCCCGGGGAAGAAAAACAGAATCAGCTATCAGAAAAGATCCCACTCGGTGGCGTCGATGCCCTCGAGGATCTTCTTGTCGGACCTGCGTCTCGGGTCGATCTTCTTCTGGATGATCCTGACGATCCTCACCATGATGCCCTGGATCACGAAGTAGACCACGGCGGTAAGGATCAGTGCGAAGAAGGCCTCGTACGTGCGGCTTCTGACAAGGTCGGAGATCTTTGTCAGGTCGAGGACCGCGATGTAACCGACGACCGAGGTTTCCTTGATCAGCGTCACGACCTCGTTGCTGTAGATCGGCAGGAAGTGGTGGGCGGCCTGGGGAAGCAGGATCTTGAAGAAGCTCTGTCCGTCCGAGTAACCAAGGGCGGTGGAAGCCTCGTACTGGCCCTTTCCTATGGCGTTGTATCCGACGCGCAGCATGTCGATCATCGAACAGGCGAAGATCAGGGAGAAGCCCACGACCGAAATCCACAGTCCCGGCAGTCTGGAGGATCCGAAGATCACATAGTACAGGATCATGAGGAAGAGGACCGTCGGCATTCCGTGGATCAGCCACATGAAGAAGTTGGTCGTCTTGTTGGCGAACACGTTGCCGTGCCTGCAGGCCATGTACACCGCGAAGCCCAGGACCGTTCCGATGATGATGGAACAGATCGTGATAAGCGTCGTGACTCCGGCACCGGAGACGAACAGCTTCCAGCGGTTCTCCCTGATGAAGGTCTTGTAGAAGCTGGTCTGGAGCTTCTCGAAGAATCCGGCCTTCACGGCTGCCGAAGATTCCTGGTCGGCCACACCCGCATAGGGCGAGCTCTCCAGGACGACGAGGTACACGGGACATGTGTAGTAGATGTCCGAGAGCGTTCCGGTCTCGTTGCGCTCCTCGCTTACGACGATGTTCATTCCTATGTCGAACTTACCTGTCTCGACGCCCGGTGCGATGGACTCGAACGGAATCTCGTTGAAGATCGGCGTGTAGCCGTACTCGGCGCAGAAGCGGCAGATGAACTCGACATCGAAGCCCGCAAGCTTTCCGTCGCTGACGAAGGAAAACGGCTCGTAGCCGCCCTCGACGGCGATGTTGAGC
>JAGABK010000072.1 GCA_017614625.1 Spirochaetales bacterium | reverse complement strand
GGAACCGGAGAGGCCGTGGCCTACCCGCTTGCCTCCAAGCTGCATGAGGAAGGAAAGAAAACGGCCTTCATGGTCGGAACCAGCGTCGAGGGCGACAAGGGAACCATGGAAGAAGAACTTCGCGCCTTCGGACGCTACATCTGCGTATCCGACCACGGGAAACCTGCCAGGATACTGGACCATCTGGAGGAAGAGATGAAGGCGCTTGCCGGCGGAGACTCCTTCAACGACATGGTCTACTGCCTCGTGGGACCTGAGATCTTCATGAAGGTCGGAGCGCACAAGATCGCCGATCTGGGCGTGGATCCGGACAGGATCCTCATCTCGATGGAGAAGAACACCATGTGCGGCGTTGGACTTTGCGGCGAATGCTCGTGCGGTGGCCGCCTCGCCTGCCAGTGGGGCTCCTTCATGACGCTTGACTTCCTCGAGAAGGAGAACGTGCTGTGACCGACCCGCATGTGCACTTCAGGGACTGGAACCAGTGCTCCAAGGAAACGGTGCTCCACGGCATGCTCACCGGTGCGCAGGCCGGCTTCGACGTGTTCTTCGACATGCCGAACACGGACCCTGCGGTGACGTCGCGCGAGGCTGTAATCCGGCGTCTGGAGCTGGGAGCTTCGGCGGAGCGGGAGCTTGCCTCCCGGGGCCTTGAGGCGCACTACCACCTCTACTGCGGGGTCACCGCCGATAAAGAGCAGATCCGGGAGATGGCCGGTGTCTGGAAGGAGTTCTTCCCCCGCGTCTGCGGCCTGAAGATGTTCGCATCGCAGTCGACGGGGAACATGGGGATCACGGGAATGGATGACCAGTTCGCCGTGTACTCCACCCTGTCCGGGCTGGACTACAGGGGCGTCCTTGCCGTGCACTGCGAGAAGGAAGAGCTGTTCGACCTCTCAGCGGAAAGTCATTGGGAAAGGCGCCCGGCTTCCAGCGAGATGTGTTCCGTGCACGAGCAGATTTCGTTCGCAGAACGAGCCGGCTTCAAGGGAACGCTCCATATCGCCCACATAAGCACCGCCGGCGCTCTGGATGAAGTGAAGGCCGCAAGGGAGCGCGGCCTTGTCCGCGTGACATGCGGGGCGACACCTCACCATGCGCTTCTGAACTGCGGCTCGGAGACAGCGGTAGTGAGGATGAATCCCCCGCTGCGGGTCGAGGCCGACAGGCTGGCCGTGTGGAACGCACTGTTCGACGGAACCGTGGACTGGATCGAGAGCGACCATGCCCCTCACACGCTTGAGGACAAGAAGAAAGGCGCCTGCGGTCTGCCCGGCTTCGAAGGAATGCTCAGGCTGGTTGCCGCCCTGCGCAAAGCCGGCATGCCGGAGGCAAGGCTGAACGCCCTGCTCTGCACCGACGCGCTGAAGGCTTTCGGAATAAAAGAGAGTTCTTCGCCTGTGCCTGAAGTGATAGAAAAAATGCTGGAAGCGGCCCGCAGGGCCTATCCGTTCACTGCCTGGAATTGAATTATTCGTCTACTGCCAGAGACTCGCTGCCGTCATCAGCGTCATCATTGTCATCATTGCCATCATTGCCATCAGTGTCATCAGCGGCAAAAGCGTCATGATCCGAATCATTGCCCATGAACACCAGGCCGTGGACGGTCTCATCCGCGCCTTTCCTCTGGTAGCGGCGGTCCCGGAAGATGAACTTCTTCCCGAGGATGTAGTTGATCATGCCCACGATCAGGGCAGCGATCATCTTCATCATGACCGGCATCCAGTGCAGGAGGTCGACCGTCACGTACATGTAGCCGATGTTGAAGAACGTGGATATCGTCCTGAAGCCGTAGAAGCTGCTGGCTTCCTTGACGACGGTCATCAGGCGCCAGTCCCTGGACTTGTAGACCATTATCTTGTTGGTGAAGAAGGCGTATGTGATGGTGATGAACGTGGCCAGGATAGTTGAGAAGACGTTGTTGACCCCCAGCTCCACGTAGAAGAGCCAGTAAAGGAAGGTCTCCAGCAGCGTGGCCGAGAATCCGTAGATGTTATAGAGGATGAATGTGCCGTGTCTATCCCAATATTCCTGCTTGGACATCAGGAAGACAAACAATCGGAAAGCTGCAAAGTTACAATACCATTGACCCGGAAAGGCCATTTCTTCAGAATATCGTCGGAGGGTGCAGATGAAGAGCATCAGGGTCGCCGCGGCGGTCATCCGCAAGGGAGACAGAATCTTCGCGACGGAAAAAGGCTATGGCAACTACAAGGGCTGGTGGGAGTTCCCGGGCGGCAAGATCGAAGCCGGAGAGACTGCGCGCGAGGCGCTGGTCAGGGAAATCCGCGAGGAGCTGGACACCGAGATCGAGGTCGGGGACCTGATTGCCTCGGTGCAGTACGACTACCCTGAGTTCCATCTGGACATGGACTGCTTCTGGTGCACCGTGAAAAGCGGGAACCTGAAGCTGAAGGAAGCGCTGAACGCCCGCTGGCTGGCAAAGGACGAACTGTACTCCGTCAAATGGCTTCCCGCCGATGCCGACGTTCTCAAAGAGATATCAAAGGCCCTCTGATTCGAGTTTGTACTTCATGGCGATTTTCACGAAATCCGCCGAACTCACCGCGGGAACCTGAGACTTCCTGAAATCGTTTATGTTCCTGGTGATGATGTACTCTATACCGCAACGGTGTGCTGCTTCAGAGATGACAGCATCCTCATAATCAGGAATGGAAGACTCGAATGCAAGTCTGCAGTCGGAAGATGTAGTGTCCAGGATTTCCACGAACTTCAACCAGAAAGACAGAACGCTTTTGAGCTGGTTCTTGTCCCGCAAATGCTTATTCAGGATGTAATGAAGGTCGAAGAAGGCGTTGACAGTCATATAGCCTTCAACCAGTCCGGAACAACAGAAGGTGAAGACTTTTTCGGCGTCATCGCTGAAAGGAATCCTGTCGGACATAAAATCCATGGCGATGTTTGTGTCGATAAGTACTTTCATAGATACTTTGAAATCCTCTCTTCTCTGTAGTCTTTCGCAGTCATACCGTCGTCGGGAATGATTCCTCTGAGGGAAAGCATGGCCTGCATCTTGAATGAGAACGGACTTGTAAGGACCGCGATGTCCCGTCCGTTCTTGGTGATGTAGATGCTCTCCTTCGAGGCAAGGGCCAGATAGTAGCTGAGGTTGTTCTTGAGTTCGGTCGCTGTAATGGACATTTTCTGCCTCCGTTCATGTACGATTTCATATAAGATTATCGTACATAATTTCGCGGTTGTAAAGTACGATTCAACCCGCTTTCAGGCGGTTTTCTTCTTCCAGCGGCCGGAAAGGAAGAACGTCAGGCCTATCATCATGGGCGCGAAGCCCGCGACGGCGTCGCCGAACCAGCAGCCCAGGCTGCCCATGCGGAAACCGAAGCACAGCAGCGCGGCGAAACCGATCCTCAGGAGGATTCCGTCTATCAGCGCGACCGCCAGGTTCAGCCTCGTGTTGCCCGAGCCGTTTATCAGGGCGAAGGCGGCGCTTCTCGTGGCCGCTCCGTAGAAGTTCAGGATCATCGGCATGGTGATAATGGAGGCGATGGCCAGCACGGAGGCATCGTCCGTGAAGATGCTGTAGATTTCGGACGGGAAGATCGCCACGAGCGCGGCCATCAGGGTGAACAGGATGAAGCCGATGGCAAGAATGGTGCCCAGGATGCGCGGGATGCGCTCGTTTTTTGCGGCGCCGAGGTTCTGTCCGACCATCGATGCGCCTGCGGTGGTGAAGGCCATGGAGAAGACGGCGGCGATGAGGTTGATCTTGTTGTACAGGCCTGCGAGGGCCGAATAGACCACTCCGTCGAGGTTGATCCAGGCAATCAGGAGGACCTTGGAGAAGCTGACGGCGGCCGACTGGATGGCCATGGGGATGCCCAGGAGGACCAGGGGCCTGAGGACCGTGCGGCTGATGGCGAAGCTTGAGAGCTTGAAGTCGAAGCCGAAGCTCTCGCGCCTGATGTAAAGGTATATGAGGGACGCGATGAAGCTCACGCCCTGCCCTATGACGGTGGCCAGCGCGGCGCCGAAGACGGCCATGTGGAAGACCACGACGAACAGATAGTCCAGAATGTTGTTCAGGACCGCGGCGATTCCGACGAAGACGAAAGGCCTCTTGCTGTCGCCCATTCCGCGCAGGATGGCCGATACGATGTTGTATCCGTAGATGAAGAACAGTCCGACTATGCAGGTGACCATGTAGTCCATGGCGTAACCGTAGGACTCGGCCGGCGTGTTGAGCGCGTTGAGAATCGGCACCCTGAGGACGAAGCAGATTATCGAGACGAGGATCGAGATTCCCAGAAGGAAGGTGAACAGCGTTCCGATGGTCTTGCGGACCTCGTCCATCTTCCCTGCCCCGACGTTCCTTGCGATCAGGACCTGGCCCGCGGTGGCGAAGCCTATTGAGAAGAAGGTCAGCAGGTGCAGAACATCGCCGCCGATGGAGACCGCGGACATGCCGTAGCCGCCGATGAAGCGTCCCACTATTATCATGTCCACCATGTTGTAGACGGCCTGAAGGGCGTTGGCTGCGAACAGAGGAAGGGCAAACAGTATCAGCTGCTTCGCCACGCTTCCGTTCGTGAGGTCCTTCACCATCGTCCGTCTTTCGTTTTCCATACGGGCAATTCTAATGATTCGGGGGCTTTTCTTCAATCGAAGCGGAAGAAGTTTAATAAATCTAACCAAAACCGCTTGACTGGTT
>JAGABK010000071.1 GCA_017614625.1 Spirochaetales bacterium | reverse complement strand
CATCAACCACGCCATCCAGAGCGTGAAGGGAAGGCCCTTCGGAGAGCTCTGCGACACCATAAAGAAGACCGCCTTCAAGGTCACCAGGCTGGGCCAGCTCGTGGCGCAGGAAGCCTCAAGGCGCCTGGGCATCCCCTATGGAATAGTGGACCTGTCGCTCGCACCGACTCCCGCCGTGGGCGATTCGATCGCCGAGATCCTCGAGTCCATGGGTCTGGACAAGGTCGGAGCCCCGGGTACGACGGCGGCCCTGGCTCTTCTGAACGACGCGGTCAAGAAGGGCGGAATAATGGCATCGAGCTATGTAGGAGGCCTTTCGGGCGCCTTCACCCCGGTGTCGGAGGACCATGGCATGATCAGCTCGGCCATGTGCGGCTGCCTGACGATCGAGAAGCTGGAGGCGATGACCTGTGTGTGCTCGGTGGGACTGGACATGATCGCCGTTCCCGGAAAGACGCCGGCATCGACGATCTCGGGAATCATCGCGGACGAGATGGCAATCGGAATGATCAACCAGAAGACCACGGCCGTGAGGATTATCCCGGTCGAGGGCAAGGACGTGGGCGACACGGCCGAATTCGGAGGCCTGCTGGGAAGCGCTCCCGTGATGAGGGTGAACGATTATTCCTGCGAGGATTTCATAGCACGCGGCGGAAGGATCCCTGCTCCGGTGCATTCATTCAAGAACTGAGTTCAGTTTTTCTCAATCAAGACCGAAGACGTGCTTCTTTATCGCCTTGGCCACGCCGTCGCGTTCGTTCGTGTCCGTGACGAATCTCGCCGCGGCCTTCGCGCCGGGGACGGCGTTTCCCATGGCGACCGAATATCCTGCCTTCTCCAGCATCGGTACGTCGTTGAGGTCGTCGCCTATGGCCATGATCTCGGAGCATGAGACGCCGAAGTATTCTGAAAGCGTGGTGATGGCGTTGCCCTTGCTGCATCCGTAGGGCATGATCTCAAGGAAGTCCATCACACGGTAGATTGTCAGTGAGTACGGCGGGATTTCCTTCTCTATCCGGGCCAGGACGTCCTCAAGAACCTGCTGCGAGGCAGACATGATGTTGACCTTGTTGGTGTCGAAGGTGTCCAGAAGGGCCCGTTTCTCCCCGAGTTCGCAGTCGTAGCCGTAGATCTTGAGCTTGGGTGCGTAGGCATAGCAGTCCCGTTTCTCCAGGTACCACTTGATTCCGTTGAAGAGGATGATGTCGGAGCTGTCCCTGAACCTGTCGTGGATATCGCAGAGCATGAGGGCTATGTCGTGGGGGATCTTCATCTCCGAGACAATGCGTCCGTCCTTGTCCACGAGGGTCCCGCCGTTGTAGCAGGACACGGGGCCGGTGATGCCGATCCTGTCATAGAACGGCGTTACGGCTCCGGGCATGCGGCCTGAGACCAGGGTGAAGTGCACCCCGGCCTCGTAAACGGCTTTTCTTATCCATCTGATGTTCTCCTCGCTCAGGGACTTGTCGTCCCTAAGGAGGGTTCCGTCCATATCGCAGCAGATTACCTTAACCATGCAGGTATCTTACTGCAGAATGAACATGAAATCATAGACCTCCTGGCCGCCGTCTATCTCGTACAGCTCCATGGACGGGAAATCCTGTCTCATGCTGTCCCTGAAGGCGGTCCTGTCGTCCTCCGAGGCGCTCTTGCCGTAGATGGCGATCAGGTACTCGTGCTCCTGGGCCTTGAGGTTCTTCAGAAGCGTCATTGCGCATCTGATCTTGTCCTTGTCGGCGGCGAGCATGGTCTAGTTGGTGAAGCCTATGTAGTCGTGCATGCTGATCGCAATCCCGTTGAGGTTCGCATCGCGCACTGATGTGGACACGAGTCCGGTGACGACGCCCTTCATGGCCTCCGTAAGCTCGGCCTCGATCTCCTTCACGTCCCCGCTGTCGTAGGAGAGCATGGACATGGCGGCATAGCCTTCGCCCAGATTCCTGCTCTCGATGACATGGACGTCCGAGGCGTCGAACAGACCTGCGGCCTGTCTTGCGGCAAGGACGATGTTGCCGTTGTTCGGCAGCACGAAGATGGTGTCGGCGTTCACGCTCTGGAAGGCGGTGATGAAGTCCTCGGAGGAGGGGTTGCGCCCCTGTCCGCCGTCTATGACGTAGTCGGCGCCCAGTTCCTTGAAGGTGTTCTTGATTCCCTCTCCGGTGGCCACGACTATCATGGCGAACTTCTTCCTTCTTGCGGTGGGCGTGGCGATCCTGAAGCGGTTCCTTACGACCGAGCCGCTGTGCTGCAGCGTCATGTTCTCGATCTTGACCTTGAGGAACTCGCCGAACTTCTGGGCGTATTCAAGCGCCTTCGAGGGTGTCATCGTGTGGACATGGACCTTCACGACGCTCCCGTTCTTGAAGCACACGATGGAATCTCCGCCTATGGACTCGAGATAGGGTATCATGTCCTTCTCGACGGTGAAGGCGTCAATGTCGCACTTGCACTTCTGCAGCTGGAGCAGGAACTCCGTGCAGTAGCCGAACTCCATGACGCTGTTCTCGTTGAACTTGCTGAAATCCATTTCCTGGGCAGCGGAGTTGTTGTCGATGAACGTCATGTCCATGGCCTTCACGTCTCCGCCCCTTGCGGCTGTCAGCATGCCTTCGACGATGTAGTAGAGTCCGGCTCCGCCGCTGTCGACGACTCCGGCTTCCTTCAGGACGGCCAGAAGGTCAGGGGTCCTCTGCAGGGAGCGCTCGGCCTCTGTCAGATACTCGGCCCAGAACTCCTCGATGGTGCTTCCGGACGCGACCTTCGATGCGGCGTACTCGGACGCCTCGCGCGCCACGGTGAGGATGGTTCCCTCGGTGGGGTTCACGACAGCATGGTAGCCTGTGCGCACTCCGCTCTTCATGGCCTGCGCCAGGTCGGGAGCGGTGGCTGTCTCCTTGCCCTCAAGCCCTCTTGCGAGGCCCGCGAAGATCTGCGAGAGGATGACGCCGGAGTTTCCCCTGGCGCCGAGGAGCATGCCGTCGGCGACGCAGGAGGCGGCCTTTCCGACGGAGGCTTCGGCGTCGATGCCGGCTCCCTTGAGGCCTCCCTCCATCGTCATGAGCATGTTCGAACCCGTGTCTCCGTCCGGAATGGGGAAGACGTTGAGTTCGTTCACTATGTCGGCGTTCTTTCTGAGATTCTCGGCTCCGGCCTTCACGAGGCGGACGAAATCCCTGCCGTCGATTCGGTATCTGTCCATGTCACTCGGCCTCGAAAGTCACTTCCTTGCCCCAGCAGAAGATGGCCAGGGAGTCGGGACCTGTGGTTCCGCCGATGATCGGGCCCATGTCGCTTACATGGATGTCCTTGCAGGGGATCTCGCGTCTGACCGTCTCGATGAGCATGTTGAGGTCGGGCTCGTTGCAGTCGGCATGGACGATGTAGACCGTCTGGTTCTCCGGGTCGACGATGGCCTGCTTGGTCAGGCTGACCAGCTCGTTGATCGATGTCTGTCTGCCCTTGACCTTCTTGAGCGGGGTCTGGTAGCCGTTCTTGTCGGCGATGACTATGGGCTTGACTCCCAGCAGGTTTCCGAAGAAGGCTGCAGAGCTCTTGACCCTTCCGGCCCTCTTGAAGTACTCGAGGCTGTGGACGGTGCAGAACTCGTTGGACTGCTTGCGGATCCTGACGATCTCGTCGGCTATGGCCTGGGCGTCCAGACCCTTGTCCCTGAGTTCCGCGGCCTTGATGGCGACAAGGCCCTCGGCCATGCATGCGGCGTAGGAGTCGACGCAGAGGATCTTGGCCTCCGGGTGCTTCTCCATGATGGTCTTGGCGACCATCTCTCCGGTGTGGACCGAAGCGGTCTGCTTGTCGGAGCAGGAGATGTAGATTGCGTCGCAGCCCTGTTCAACGCTCTCGTTGAAGGCTCTCTCGAACTCTGCCTGCGGGACCTGGGCGGTGAGGACCCTCTCTCCGCGTCTGAGGTAGTCGTACAGCTCCTTGGGGCTGTAGTACTCCCAGTCGAGGCTGGCGTCCGTTTCCTTTCCGTTCATGATGGTCTTCATCCTGACATAGTCGATATCGTATTTTTCCCTCAGGTCCTTCGAAAGGTCCGAGCATGAATCTGTGTAAATCCTTACCGGTCTCATTGTTTTTCCTCCGTATGGTTGAAAGCTAACTTGCCGGGGAGAAAAGTGCAATAGGTTTTTGACTATTTTAATAAAAATGTCAGAAAAGACCTGCGGGAGGGTGCCGTTCCTTGACACGTCCCTGCGGTTTACTTAACTTGTATGCCATGAGGAAAAGCGATCTTACACAGCGTCAGCAGAGGACCATAGCAATCGTGTGCATGGCCCTGGCACTGGTTCTGTGCGTCCTGGCGTGCATATTCGTCGGGATCCCCGTCATCCGCTTCCTCAAGACCCCCGAGCAGTTCCGCTCCTGGGTCGATTCCCACGGCATCTGGGGCAAGGTGGCCTTCGTCAGCTTCGAGGTCTTCAAGGTCCTGGTCATCTTCATCCCGGGCGAGCCCATCGAGATCGCCGCAGGCTATGCCTTCGGGGTCTGGGAGGGGACTCTGCTGTGCATGATCGGCATCACGATCGGAAGCATGATCGTGTTCGTCCTGGTGAAGAAGCACGGCATGTCGCTGGTGCGCATCTTCTTCACGCAGGAGAAGATAGACTCGCTGAGGTTCCTCAAGGAGTCCAAGAAGCGCGATGCCATCCTCTCCGTCATCTACATGATCCCCGGCACGCCCAAGGACCTGATCAACTACTACGCCGGACTGACCGGGATAAAGATCCATGTCTGGCTTCTGATCTGCTCCATAGGAAGGATTCCGTCGATCATCACGTCCACCATCTCGGGCGAGGCCTTCATGCAGAAGAAGTACCTTTTCGGGATCCTCTTCGCAGTCGCGATGGCGGCACTGGGCCTGGTGGGGCTTCTGCTGTACAACCGTTATCTTAACAAAAAGGCCGCGGAGGCGGACCGGAACTAGGCCTGGGCCCCGAACTCCTGTATCGTCATCGCAATGAAATCCGAAGCTATCTTGCTCAGATAGCGCTCCCTGTTGTATGCGATGGCTATGCTGTCGGTCATCTTGGGGGTGGGGAAGTCGCAGACCTCCACGTCCGCGCGCTTTCCGAACGCACTGTTTCCGGAGATGACGAAGGGGCTTTCAAGGTACAGCTGCGGCATGACCGTCACGCCCATGCCCTCGGAGGCCAGGGCGTAGGCCGTCTGGATGTTCTGGGTCTCCATGATGATCCTGGGCTTGATCGAGTTCCTGTAGAACTCCCTGTCCGTTATGGTCCTGATCCTGTCGCCGGTGCGGAGCAGGACGAAGGGCATGTCCTTGAACAGCCTCAGGTCAGGCTTCTTCCTGTAGGCCTTCAGGACCTCCTTTCCCTCGTCCGGGAAGCGCTCGCGCAAAAGGCTCTTGGGGATGATCAGGAACAGGTGCTCGGTCATGAGGTTGCGGTATTCGGCGCACTCGATCATGAACGGGGCGAAGCCGATCAGGACGTCGATCCTTCCTTTCTCCAGATGCTCCTCCAGAATGTGGGTGCTTCCCTCGCTGACATGGAGCTCGACCTGCGGATAGACGCGGCTGAACTTAGGAAGGATCAGAGGCAGGATGGCCTGGCCCCTGGTGTGGCTTATTCCTATGCGCAGCTCTCCGCGCCTGTTGTTGCTGATGTCGTCCAGCTCGGTTGCAGTCTGCCTCTGGATGTCCAGGATCCTTTCGGCCGATGCCTTGAACTGCTCGCCTGCGTACGTCAGGCGCAGGTTCTGCTTGCGTTCGAAGAGCCTGCAGCCCAGCTCGCTCTCAAGGCGCGCTATCTGGTTGCTCAGTGCCTGCTGCGAGACGTGCAGGCGTTCGGCGGCCTTGGTCATGTTGCCTTCTGAGGCGGTCACAAGAAAATATTCAAGGTTCTGGAAGTTCATGTTCCCATTGTAACACGGGCCGGCGCGCAGGCAAAGCCAAATTACAATATTTTTCTTGTGATTGCCAACAGAAATAAAGTGTTTGTGTTTGTGACGCCGGCATGTTAGTTTGCTAATTGCAAGTATATTACAGGAGTACCATATGGTTTCGAACAAAAGGCTTGTCATCAACACCGCCTGGTGCAAGGGCTGCGGGATCTGCGCCGCCTTCTGTCCCAAGGGGGCGCTGGAGATAGTGGACGAGAAGTCCAGGAGAAAGGAAGGCACCGACTGCATCCTCTGCGGGATGTGCGAGCTCAGGTGCCCGGACTATGCAATCTACATAGAGGAATCAGAAGAGGAGGCCGGTGATCAATGGGTAAGGTCGTACTGATGCAGGGAAACGAAGCCTGTGTGGAAGGCGCACTGGCTGCCGGCATGAGGCTTTACGCCGGTTATCCCATAACGCCTTCGACTGAGATAGCGGAGCTGTCCGCTCTCCGCCTGCCGCAGGTCGGCGGAAAGTTCATCCAGATGGAGGACGAGATCGCCTCCATCGCATGCGCCATCGGCGCCTCCGTCGCCGGAGTGAAGTCCATGACCGCCACAAGCGGCCCCGGCTTCTCGCTCAAGCAGGAGAACCTGGGCTATGCCGTACTGGCGGAGATCCCCCTCGTGGTGGTCGACGTCCAGCGCATGGGACCGTCCACGGGAATGCCCACGTCGCCGTCCCAGGGCGACATGATGATGGCCCGCTGGGGAACCCACGGCGACCATCCGGTCATCGCCATCTGCCCGTCGTCCGTCAAGGAGGTCTACGACCTGACGGTGAGGGCATTCAACCTCTCCGAGAAGTACCGCACGCCGGTCCTGCTGATGATGGACGAGATCATCGGACACCTGCGCGAGGGCATGGAGCTTCCCGAGCCCGGCAGCCTGAAGATCGTCGACAGGCCCACGGTCAACCATCCGGACTCCAAGCGCCTTCCGTACCGCATGAAGCCGGGCCAGCTCGTTCCGGCCATGGCTCCGTTCGGAAAGGGCCAGAGATACAACATCACGGGTCTCATCCACGACGAGTCGGGCTTCCCGACCAACTCGACCGACGAGGCCGAGGCCATGATGAGCCGTCTGATGCACAAGATCTCCGACAACTACGACGACATAAAGGACGTCGTGACGGAGAACCTCGAGGACGCCGACATCGCCATCTTCTGCTACGGCGGAACCTACAGGGCGGCCAAGACCGCCATGGAAGTGGCCAGGGAGAAGGGATACAAGGTCGGAATCTTCAGACCCCGCACCGTATGGCCCTTCCCGGAGGAGGAACTGCGCGAGGCTTCGAAGAAGCTCAAGAGGATCATCGTCGCGGAGCACAACTACGGGCAGATGCTGCTCGAGGTCCAGCGCGTGGCCGGCAGGGACTGCGAAATCGGTTTCGTGGGCAAGTGGAACGGCGGCGTCAACAAACCGATAAGAATCCTTGAAAGGATAGAGGAGGGCTGAGATGGTAAACACCGCTGATGTCAGACCCAAGACCAAGCAGATGTCCAATCTGGTCTACAAATACATGCGCCCCGAGCATCTTCCCCACATCTGGTGCCCGGGCTGCGGAAACGGAATCATCATGAGGGATGTCGCCCAGGCCATCGAGAACCTCGGCCTGAGCAGGAACAACACCATAATCGTGTCCGGAATCGGATGCTCCTCGCGTGCCGCCGGCTACCTGGACTTCAACACGATCCACACGACCCACGGCCGCGCCATAGCCTTCGCCACTGGAATCAAGCTGGCCAACCCCACGCTGGAGGTCATCGTCATCGCAGGTGACGGCGACATCTCGGCCATCGGAGGAAACCACCTGATCCATGCAGCCAGAAGGAACATCGGAATCACCGTCGTGGTCATGAACAACAACATCTACGGCATGACCGGCGGACAGTACTCGCCGACGACTCCCAAGGGAGCCTTCGGAACCACCGCTCCGTACGGCAACATCGACCGCTCGTTCGACATAGCGGGCCTGGCCTACGGCGCCGGAGCCTCCTTCGCCGCCCGCGGAAGCGCCTACCATGTGCAGCAGACGATCAACATCATCCAGGAGGGAATCAGGCACAAGGGATTCTCCCTGATCGATGTCGCCAGCGTCTGCCCCACGTACTACGGACGCAAGAACAAGAAGGGCAGCGCGGTCGACATGCTCACCTGGCAGAAGGAGAACATGATTCCGGTTGAGAAGGCCGAGAAGATGACCCGCCAGGAGCTGAAGGGAAAGCTCGTCCTGGGAATCATCAACCAGACCCAGTACAAGGAGTTCACGTTCGCCTACGAGGAAATGATCAGAAGACTGTTCGAGGAGAGGGAGAAAGATGAGTAGACAGGAATTGAGACTTGCCGGAAGCGGCGGACAGGGAGTCATCCTCGCGACGGTCATCCTCGCCGAGGCCGCCATCATCTCCGGAAAACACACGGCGCAGAGCCAGTCCTACGGCCCCGAGGCCCGCGGAGGCTCCTGCAAGGCCGAGACCCTCATCTCGGACGAGCCCATCGGATTCACCAAGGTCCAGAACCCGACCTTCCTCATGGCCCTGACCCAGAAGTCGCTTGACGACTACGGCCCGAAGGTCGATGAGAACTGCCTTGTCCTCATTGACTCGGCTCTCGAGGTCCCCGAGGACATGCCGGCGGCCAAGGTCATCAAGCTGCCGATCCTCGAGACCGCAAGGACGGAGGTCGGAAGGCTCCAGACGGCCAACATCGTGGCCGTGGGCTGCATCAACGGATTCCTGAACATCACGGACGCCGCTTCCATGGAGAAGGCCGTCATGATGCACATCCCCAAGGGAACCGAGAAACTGAACATGAAGGCCCTGGAACTCGGAAAGGGCCTTGCCGAGAAGTGGCTTGAGGAGAACGGAAAATGAAGATACATGAATACCAGGCCAAGGAAATGCTGGCCTCCTACGGGGTGAACGTTCCCAAGGGAATACCTGCCGTAAATGAGAACCAGGCCTATGAGGCTGCAAAGAAGTTCGGCGCATGCGTCATAAAGGCCCAGGTCCACAGCGGCGGCCGCGGAAAGGCAGGCGGAGTCAAGTTCGCAAAGACGCCCGAAGAGGCAAAGGAAATCGCCTCCAAGATGCTGGGCATGAAGCTCGTGACGAAGCAGACCGGCCCGGAAGGCAGAATCGTGAGACAGGTTCTTGTCACAGAGCCCGCCGACGTGAAGAAGGAATACTATCTGAGCATCACCACAAGCAACGAGACTGCAGGTCTTGTGATAGTGGCCTCCGCTGCAGGCGGAACGGAGATAGAGGAGACGGCCAAGGAGCATCCCGAGGCCAT
>JAGABK010000070.1 GCA_017614625.1 Spirochaetales bacterium | reverse complement strand
CGCAGGGAGGATCACCCGGAGGAGAAGGCGACCGGGCTTCTGCAGTTCGCGTTCACCTACGGGCGCTTCACCGTGATGATCCTTGGAATAATCGTCATGCTCTCGGGCTTCAGGATTGGTTCCAGCTATCTGGTGAACATGGTCCGCCATGTAGGAGGGGATTCAAGGGCCTTCTCGATGATCACATCCTACGGGGCGGCCATAGAGATTCCGATGATGATCCTGTGCTCCTGGGCCATAAGGAAGTTCAGGCCGGCGACTGTCATCCTTGTCTCCTTCATATTCTTCGCCCTGAAGATGTTCCTGTTCGCCGTTTCAGCCTCCGTCCCGTTCCTTTATTTCGCCATTTCGTTCCACGGCCCGTCGTACGCGGTCTATTCTGCGGCAATCGTTCCCTTCGTATCACAGATCATGCCTGCGAAGGACTCGCCCGTGGCACAGAGCCTTGTCTTCACGGCCCTGACGGTCAGCTATGTCATAGGCAGCGTCACGGGAGGCATCATGCTGGACCATCTGGCCGTTCCGACCGTCATGTTCATCTGCGGCTGCGTGTGCGTCCTGGGCGCATTGATAGCCGCGTCCCAGGTCATCAGCCTGAAGAAGGGAAGAAGGCTGAAGGCTGCCTGACAACTCCTGTCAGGACAAAGAGAAGGCTCCCGTTGCCGGGAGCCTTTTTTTCATGCAATCCGTCATTTTATATGGTAACACGGGCGGAAAAAACCTGGCAATTAAAAAACGCTCCGGCAGACTGCGCGGAGCGTTTCATAATCACGGGTCATATCCCCAGTTCGCGGACAAGCGTCTTGAATATCTCCTCCCTCGTGAGCCTTCCGTCGACCCGGATGAGGGTACACCCGGTGGGAAGGGTGGAGAATATGCTCTCGTAGTTGTCGCGGACCTTGACCTGGTAGTCGAATTTCTCGTAGATCTCCTTCTCGTTTCCGCGGCCCTCGATGCGGCTTATGCAGTCCTCCACCGGAGTGTCCACGTAGAGCACGAATTCGGGATAGGGGAAGCGGCTGTTGAGCATCTTCACGGTCTCTCCGTCGAAGCCTATGCTCTGGTAGGCGAAAGAGGAGAAGAAGTACCTGTCGGAGATGACGATCTCTCCGGCCTCAAGATGGGTTTTGATGCCGTATTCCGGGTTGTTTATATGATTATCCCGGTCGGCAGCGAACAAATAGGCTATCGTTGACTGGGGGACCTTGATCTCCCCGCCAAGGACTTTCCTGATGAATCGGCCGGTCTCGTAGACCGTAGGCTCGGCGGTTCTGAACACCTTCGTGCCCTTGTCGTCGAGGTATTTCTCGAGGTTCTTGAGCTGGGTCGTCGTCCCGGCTCCGTCCAGGCCCTCGAGCACCCAGAAGTTCTTCAGGATTTCAGGCATGATTCCTCCATGGCGCGAAAAAGCGGCGCATGTCCAAAATATACACACAAAGAACATATTAATTCAATCGCATGCAGTTACTTTATCCGTCCTGAACTGTTATACTCATTGCGAATGAAATTCAGGAAGACTCTCACATCCGTATTGATCTCGGTGATACTGGTCATGGCCGTCGCTCTGTGCGTGGTCCATTTCCGTGTGGCCACGACCGGTATGGAGAGGCTCAGGACATACCTGACTTCATTCCTTCCGCAGGGCAGCTCCGGAATCGAGATCCGCATAGAGGATGTGTCCGGGACGCTGATGAGGTCCCTGCGCATCAACGGAATCGATGTGAGCGTGAACGGGACCGGCGTAATCGGTATCGAGCGCGCCGACCTCTCCCTCAACCTCTGGCAGATACTGAGGATCGCCCTTGGCCGCGACGTTTCTGCTGCGACCCTCACGACGACCGGTGTCTCGGTCAAGCTCGACGACGCTTCCCTTGACGACCTGCTTGAGGCGGTGAAGTCCCTGAAAAAAGAGGACTCCGGAAGCGGGGAGGACGCAGGCGGAGCCTCTTCGCGCGCGGCGGCGGTTCCCGCCATCGACCTGGTCCTTTCAGACATGGCATTGGATATTGATGTCCGTGGAATACGGACAGTCGTTTCGGGCGCCGTGGCCTACGCCGGGTTCGGACAGGGGCTTTCTTTCACGGAGGCTGGCCTGAACATACAGGACCTTCCGCTGTCATATCCCAAGGCGCTCGGAGACAAGGTCCTGAAGGTCTCGGACCTGAGGGTCCTCTTCGATTCCACGCAGGACCTGTCCCTCTCAATGGGCAGCGTCTCCCTCGACGGCATGGGTAAGGCCGAAGACATCTCGGCCCTGGCCAGGATGAAGGACGACCTCATCTTCGCAGCGCTCTACATGGAGAGCCTGGCCCTGGGCGGGGAGGGCTCGTCACTTCCTCTTTCGGCGGGCCTTGAGTCGGCATACGTGCAGCTGAGCATGGACCGGGCGGATCCGCTTCTGGCGTTCGACCTCTCGGCCGAGACGCTTTCAGCCAAAGCCGTCACGGATAATCTGGATCTCGACGCCACAGTCACGGGACTGGGGCTGGCCGGCACATGGAACATGGCCGAAAGCCTTTCGGTAGGCCTCGGTTCGGAAGCCGTGAAGGCGGTCGCCAACGGAGTTCTTGTAGACGTCTCCGGCCTTGAAGCCGACCTGGGCCTGAACATACAGAGCGGGTCGACCGCCGGCCAGATAATGATGGCCGCGGCTGACGTCTCCCAGACCGGCATACCCCTCGCGGGACGCGTCAATCTGGAGAACCTTACTCTCGATTATTCATTGTCACAGCAGAACATAGGACTCAGGACCAGGGGCAGGGCCGCCGTATTCACCGACAACGACCTCCTGGGCAAGGTCACAACGGACTTCGAACTTTCCTTACAGGGCAAGGAGATAGGGAACCTGAACCTCATAAGCGCATCGGTCTCCGGACTGGACTGCGCCAGCCTGCAGGACATTGACGCCACGGTCTTGCTCGACCTGAGCTCGGAGCTTTCTGCGCAGGTCTCGGTCTCCGACGAGCTTTCGGCGTCTGTCGTCTTCTCCAGGGAAGGCAACCAGCTTTCCGTGCAGCTCTTCCTGAACGACCTGGTTCCCGGAAGGCACAGGGAACTCTACGACGCGTTCCTCTCAGACAAGACCTTCATCTCGGAGAACACGGCCCTCGACGGAAGCCTTATCCTTTCGGTGGCCATTCCGGAATCGGCCGGAATCTCAGCCCTCAGGGAAGGGAATGTCTCCGTCGACGTGCTCAGGAGCTTCGTCGATACCGGAAGGATCTCGATCAACGCCGCGGTGCGCAACCTGCCGGTGGGCAAGTCGGAGATGGGAGGAGGCGTCACGCTCGAGGCCTCTTTCGACTCAGGATCCGCAGTCGTTGACACCCTGGCCGTGACGACCATGGGCTACCGCGTCTTCTACAGCGGAACCGTGGACTTCGACGAACTCGTCCCCTCCGGAAGGCTGTCGCTGCAGTCGTCCTCCGACGGCCGTGAGCTTGCGGGAGTGGACCTCTCGCACGCCACCGGCTCCAAGACTTACGAATACTCGGCAAGCTCGCCGCTTCTGAAGGATGTCTCCGTAAGCGGCGTGATAGACTGGCAGGACCTCGGCAGGATACTAATAAACGGCACCGTCAGAGCCGGTTTGTTCGTCGGCGGAAGCATGGACTTCAACGCCGTCTTTACGCCTGATCCGCTTCACCTTTCGATTGCAAGCGAATTCGCCGACCTTCTTGTCACGTACGCGGAATCGGAGGTCTCCGTCGAGGGATCGCTCGTCGGATTCGGCATCAACACCGGCAACATGCCCATCACTGTCAGTTCCGCGATAATGGCCCGCTACAACACCGAAAGCAAGGATTTCGATGTGAAGCTTGACGGTCTGGACGTCGTTTCCACGAGGTTCCGCTTCTCGTCCGACCTGCGCCTGACGCAGGACAGCCTGAAGATCGGCAATCTCGGACTGGGGCTCGGCCAGCTTTACTCGCGCTTCAGGGGCAATCTGGACCTCTCGTTCGCAAGCATTCAGGAGATCATCTCCGGAAAGACGGATTCGCTTCTGGGAACCATGGATTTCGTCTCCGAGAGCGGCCTCACTCAGTTCAACGGAGCGGTGACAGAGGACCGCGGATACCTTGATATCCTCTTCCTGGGCAGCGAGCGCTTCCAGACCGAGATCAGCGTCCTGGGCCGCAGGGGAGAGAGGTTCTACTTCTCCGGCTCCTCGTCATGGGGCGATGCGGGGAAGAACTCGCTGTCATTCAACGGCGTCTACGACAACCTCGTCTTCAGCCTCTACGACTCGCACGGCCGGTTGGGCAACCTCGAGCTCAACGACATCGGCCTGACGGCGGACTTCGTCAACAACCTGATAACCGGCGGAGTGGGCCTGCGCAACAGCAGGATCTTCACCGACGGAAGGAACATCGTCCAGAGCGTGGTCCTTGACTTCGATGCCAGGGCCGACTCGTTCATCGACGTGGCCATGGACATGCTGGCAGGACGCGACTACCGCCTTGATTTCTCGGTGGGCCTTTCCGACTTCCAGATGGAGGACGGCTTCACGGTCCCCGACACCAGGGTCGACATCGTTCTCAGCAACAATACGTTCGAGCTCTCGGGCAACATGATAAACGGCACCTTCGACCTGAAGGAGGGCTACGCCGACATCTCGGTCGACGACGGCTTCATCTTCGGTTTCAAGGCCCGCGGCTATGTGGGAAGCACGCTGGACGTCTACATCTCCGACATACATTTCCCGCTGACGCTTGCCAACCAGTTCATCGACCTCCCCATGGTCACGTTCGACAAGGGGGTCATCGAGGGCGAGCTGCTGCTGAAGGGGACCTCGTCGGGACCCAGCTTCTACGGCATGCTCTACTGCCAGTCCTTCGACATGTCCATGTTCTTCCTTCCGGACCAGATCCTGACGACGAAGAACCTTGCCATAGCGCTCCACGACCGCACGGTCAGCATCTCGCAAGCTCCGATTTCCGGATACAGCGAGAACGACGGGCGGTACTTCCACGGCGACCTGTCGCTCGAGGTGGTCATCCTCGACACGGGCGTGGAGTCCATGGAATTCGGGCTGAACATCAACGACGACACGCCTCTGGACTTCTGGTTCCCGGCCAGGGGCGACCAGCTGGAGATGGAGATACGCACCGACGTCTCGGGCTACCTGGGCTTCGCGACCTCCGGAGGCAAGGCGAAGATAACGACGGACATAAAGGTGTCCGACATGCTCATGGACTTCAGGATCGACGACGAGCTTCCGGTGTGGCTGTCCAACTTCAAGTTCGGGCAGGGCAACAGGTCGGTCGACATGGACGTGAGGCTCACGACCGGACAGGACGTTGAGTTCTACTATCCGGAGAAGGACAACTCCTTCATCAACTTCACGCTCACCGAGGACAAGTCGGTGCACCTCGTGGTCGCCGACGGCAAGACGAGCATGGACGGAGGACTGTCCATCAAGACCGGCCAGGTCTACTACTTCCAGAACGACTTCATCATCAGGGAGGGAAGCGTGGACCTGACGGAGAGGAGGTACACCGGCACGACATCGTCGTTCCCGTTCGTGCTGAACCTCACCGCAGACCTGACCGACTACGATTCGGACGGAAACAAGATAGAGATCAGCCTGATCCTGAAGAACGCCACGCCGGACAACATCACGCCGCGCTTCTCCAGCGTGCCGGCCCGCGACGAGAACGAGATCATGGCCATGCTGGGACAGAGCGTGCTGTCCGCCGGAGCCCTGGACCAGAGCGTGTCGCTCTCGTCCCTGGCAACTCTTGCGGCGACTGCCACCGATGCCCTCGTGAGGGTAGGAATTCTTGAATCCAACAAGAATTACTCCATCACCGGCATCATCAGGAACGCCCTCGGCCTGGACATCTTCTCGGCCCGTTCGAACATCCTTTCCAACGTCATCATCGACGCGCTGCCGGGCGAGCTGACGGGGCGCGGCGACGTGAGCATCCTGGCCCGTTACCTGGACGGAACCAGCATCTACGCCGGCAAGTACATAGGCAACAACTGGTTCGTCAAGGTCCGCATGATGCTCAAGGCGGACGGCAGCGTCAGGCTGTCCGACAGGGTGGGTCACTTCCTCGCGAAGGACCTCATCCTCGACAACGAGTTCAGCCTCGACTTCAACACTCCGCTGGGTACGTTCAGCGTGTTCACCCAGCCGCGAGAGTTGTCTGTTTTCGATATTTTGGATACTATTGGTTTCAGTGTAACCAAGCAGATTCAGTTTTGATTTATGATTCAGGAGAGTTCCGATGACAAAAAAGAAAATGCTATTGATCGTGATTCTGGTGTGTGCCTTCCTCTGTCCGCTCTTTGCGGCCGATGACTGGTACTACAACAAGGAAATCGCAGGGTTTTCCTTCTCCGGGCTCATAAACGTTCAGGAATCGGCCATCAGCGACGCACTGTACGTCTACAGGAACAAGCCGTTCACCGACGAGCTTTTCGCAAGGCTGCAGAACGACCTCTACAACGTTCCGGGAATCGATTTCTTCTCGGCCGAGGCCGACAGGAACGAGGCGGGGGATCTCATCATATCCTTCGAGTTCTACGAGATCCCCATGGTGTCAGCCGTGAAGTTCGAGGGCAACAACGCCGTCAAGGTCAGGGATTTGCGCGAGGCCGTCACTTCCGTCACCGCGGGCATGTTCGAGGAGCCGAACAGGCGCTCGGTCTTCGAGGCCGCAGTTGAGCAGATCGTGCTTCTGTACAACTCCAGGGGCTATGTCGACGTTCCCGTCACATACTCGATAGAGGAGGATACGGAGACCAATTCCTATACGGTCACGTTCTCCATCTCAGAGAACACCCCCGTGCGCATCGTCGAAATCCGCTTCACCGGAAACGAGAACATCAACTCCACCATCCTGAAGAAGCAGGTATCATCGCGTGTCAAGTCGCTTTTCAACAACGGCTACCTCAACGAGACCCAGCTCAAGTCCGACGCAGGAAACATCATATCCTATTACCAGACAAACGGTTACATCGACGTCATCGTCTCTGATCCGATCATCGAGTACGTGGAGTCCTCCAGCGAGAAGTTCCAGGAGGCCACGGTAACGTTCGAAATCAACGAAGGCCTGCAGTGGTTCTACGGCGGCCTGACGGTCTCCGGCAACACGATCGTCTCGGACGAGGAGATCCGCGCGGCCCAGTCGCTGAAGATCGGTTCGGTCCTGAACCTGGAGGCCGTGCAGAACGAGTACGGCGCCATCGCCGACCTGTATTACAACGACGGCTACATCGCCAACAGGATGAACATCTACGACGAGCGCGACGACACGACGATGACGGTCAAGTACCATCTGTCCATCGTCGAGGGCCCGCAGGCTGTCGTCGAGGAGATCCTCATCAGCGGCCTGGAGAAGACCAAGGAATACGTCATGAGGCGTGAGCTGGCCATCGAGCCGGGAGACGTGTTCTCCAAGAGCAAGCTGATCGTCAGCGCCCAGAACCTCTACAACACGGGCCTTCTGGCGAACCTCGACTACGAGCTGATGTACGGCCAGTCAGAGAACGGCGTCATCCTCGAGTTCAAGCTCGAGGAAGGTTCCACCAAGGACATCCAGTTCGGCGCCACGTTCGGAGGCACGCTCAACTCCTTCCCGGTCTCGGGTTTCGTTCAGTGGACGGACCACAACCTCGGAGGAAGAGGGCAGGAGCTCGGAATCAACATGACCCTCTCGCCGGACACGCAGTCGGTGGACCTCTCGTTCGGCGACAAGTGGTTCGGAAACTACAGATGGGCCAACTCCTTCAGCTTCGGATTCTCCCATTCGGCGCATGACGGCGAGCTCCAGCTCGGCAGCAGCGCCCCCGAGTACTACAACGGAAGAAACGGAAACAACACCTGGCCGCTCGGTTATTCCAGCGCACAGCAGTGGATCAATTCGAACAACGAGTATCCCGCGACCAAGGACCTGATGAAGTACGACCTCTTCACGTTCTCCGTCGGATACAACACGGGCTACACCTTTATATATGATGTCGGACGCCTGACCCTCTCGGGCGGAGTTTCGGTCAGCCTCAACAAGGCCGTCTACGACCAGACCAAGTACCAGCCGTACGAGAAGCTGATCTACCAGTACGGCCAGAAATGGCAGTTCTCCAACAAGTTCTACGTCGGACTCCAGTGGGATGGAAGGGACTACGTCACCAACACCACCAAGGGCTACATCCTGGGCACCTCGCTCACATACGCCGGAGGTCTCCTGGGCGGTCTCTCGAACTACATCAAGGTCTCCGGAAACGCAGCCGGATACCTGAGGCTGTTCTCCTTCGAGCTCGGAGAGGAGAAGGAAGTGAAGAACATCATGCTCTGCGCCTCCACCTCCGTCAACTTCATGCTCCCGCAGTTCTACAACTACGAGGGCAAGGGCCTGAGGTTCTGGGATCCCAAGTACGGCGCCACCCGCTACGAGATGCTCTACATCGACGGTATGACGATCGGTAGGGGATTCAACACGGTAGTGGACCAGTCCTTCCTCTGGGACAACATGCTCGAGATCAGCTACGTCCTGGTCAAGAACATCCTGCAGGCCGAGCTGTTCGTCAGCGCCACCGGAATCAACTCCGAGCTCACGGACATCAAGAACGGACTCAACTGGTACTACGCCGCAGGCGGCGGAATCAAGCTGAAGATTTCCGGCTTCCCGCTCGGACTGTATCTCGTCAAGAACGCCACCTACAAGTTCCAGAACCCCGGCGACACGGAGCGCAGCTTCAGATGGCTGGGCGGAAACTACTTCCACGGAAGAGGCGAGACGAGCGGAATGAGCCTCGTCCTCGCAATCTCGACGAGCCTTATATGATTCTACCGGTTAGACCGGCTTTCAAAAGGGAGCGCTTGGGTTTTGGCTGAGACACCTCTGATGAGACAGTACAGGCAGATGAAGAAAGAGCACGCGGACGCCGTGCTCTTCTTCCGTGTCGGCGACTTCTACGAGATGTTCGACGACGATGCCCGCGAGGTCTCGGCCCTTTTGAACCTGACCCTGACGCATAAGGGCGACGACCCCATGTGCGGCATTCCCTTCCACGCCGCGAAGAACTACATCAAGCGCCTTCTGGACGCAGGCAAGAAGATCGCCATCTGCGAGCAGATGGAGCTTCCCGAGAACGCCAAGACCCTCGCACGGCGCGAGGTCGTGCGCATCGTCACGCCCGGAACCGTGGTGGACGAGGACTTTCTGGACGACAGGAGCTTCAACTACATCGTCTGCTTCTTCCAGCAGGGCATGGCCTTCTGCGACGTCTCCACGGGCGATTTCCGCATGCGCGCCTTCGAGGGCGGCAACCGTGTCCAGTCCGTCCGTACGGCGCTGGAGCAGATAGCCCCCAAGGAGATCCTCGTCTGCGAGGACGAGTACTTCATGGACGGCGATTTCCGCGACGTGATAGACAGATATCCCCACGCGATGGTGACCAAGCTCGCCCCGTGGTATTTCTCCAAGTCCAACTGCTACAAGCTTTTATGCGCGCAGGCCAACGTGAAGTCTCTGGCGGCCTACGGGCTCCGCGAGAACGACAGGCTCCTGTCTCCTGCGGGCGCTCTTCTGCGCTACATCACCGAGACCTCCAAGAGCTCGGTGGGTCATCTGACCGACTACAAGGTGGACCATGAGGATTCCTTCGTGGGCATGGACGAGAGTTCCAGGAGGAACCTCGAGCTGTTCACGTCGCTTTCCGACGGATCCTCCAGATACTCTCTTTTCGGCGCAGTAAACCGCACCAGGACCGGCGGCGGAAGCAGGCTTCTTCGCAACTGGCTGGCTTTCCCGCTCAGGGACATCGGCCAAATCAGGGAGAGGCAGGCTCATGTGAAGGCCTTCGTGTCCGATCCCGACGAGCTTGCGCGGGTGAGGGAGGCCCTTTCGGGCGCGATGGACATGAACCGCCTGGTCACGAGGGTCCTTCTCAAGAGGGCCGTCCCGCATGACCTGGTGGGCATAAAGCAGACCCTCGGGTGCTTCTTCAGCCTGGTGGCGGCCAATCCGGAGCGCTATCTCGCGCTGCTGGAGAAGTCCATGGACAACGACGCGCTTTCTGCGTGCGCCTCGCTGATGGAGAGGATCGACAGGGCCATCAACGACCAGTGCCTGGGCCAGTTCCAGGAAGGGCAGGTGATCCTTCCCGGCTACGACGAGGAGCTGGACCGCGAGAGGCAGATCAGGGACAACAGCGACGTCGTGCTGAAGGAGTACCTGGAGCAGGTGAAGGCCGAAAGCGGCATGACCATCCTCAAACTGGGCTACAACCGGGTCTTCGGCTACTACCTCGAGGTCCCCAAGGGCCAGGTCTCCAGGGTGCCCGACTACTTCTACCGCAAGCAGACGCTGGTCAACGGAGAGCGCTTCACGACCGACCGCCTGATGCAGTACGAGAAGGACATCATGCAGGCCAACGCCCTGACCGAGCAGCGCGAGCGCTTCCTGTACAACGAGATCCTCGACAACGCCGCGGCCCTCGATTCCTACCTGAACTCCATAGGCCACTTCATGAACACGGTCGATGTCTACCAGAGCCTCGCAACTCTTGCCGTGGACTCGGATTACGTCTGCCCCGAGATGACGGAGGACGATGTCCTCGAAATCCGCGGAGGCAGGCATCCTGTGGTCGAAAGACAGCTCGGACCCGGCAAGTTCGTGGCCAACGGCCTGGACATGACAACGCGTTTCTGCCTCATCACAGGCCCGAACATGGCCGGAAAATCGACATACCTCAGGCAGAACGCCCTGATAATCCTGCTGGCCCACACGGGAAGCTTCGTTCCGGCCTCATACGCCAGGATAGGCCTGGTGGACAAGATCTTCTGCCGAATCGGCGCCATGGACAACCTCGCGCGCGGCGAGTCGACCTTCCTTGTGGAGATGCAGGAGGCCGCCTTCATCCTGAGAAGCTGCACGCCCAGGTCCTTCGTGATCGTTGACGAGATAGGTCGCGGCACAAGCACCCAGGACGGCATGTCCATAGCCTACGCAATAATGAGGAACCTGATAGAGAAGGGCTCCAAGACGCTCTTCGCCACCCACTACCACGAGCTGACGATGCTGGACACCTCCGGAATCAGGCTCCTGACGCTGGACGTGCTGGAGGAGAACGGCAGCGTGACCTTCCTGCGCCGCGTCAAGGACGGCGTGGCCAACTCCAGCTACGGCATCCACGTGGCCAAGATGGCCGGCGTTCCGGCTTCGGTCGTGCGCGACGCCAAATCCTTCCAGAACAGGCATTTCGCCGATTACTCCATGTCCCAGGGAAGCCTGTTCACCAGCTCTTCTTCCGACGATGATTCCGCTCTTTCCGCTCCGGATCTTTCCGGCCCTGCTGCGGAGATCGTGGAGAAGCTCAGGTCCGTCAATCCGGACGAACTGACGCCCATGCAGGCTCTGATTCTTCTCTCCAAATTGAAGGAAACCGCCGACAACCTGTGATATAATCGGCTATGTTTGGTATTCCGGACACCTGTCCCGTCTGCGGCGATTTCAAGATGTCCTCGTCCGTTGTCTGCGATTCCTGCAGGCAGGAGCTCGACTCCGAGTGCTTCGATTCCTTCATGTCCCGCTGCCCCGTGTGCATGTACCCCAAGACTGCGCCCGAATACGGGTGCCGCCTGTGCTCGGGCAAGGCCCGCTTCAGG
>JAGABK010000069.1 GCA_017614625.1 Spirochaetales bacterium | reverse complement strand
TGCTTCGCCTCGTCCCGGGTCAGGACCTCATGGAAGCCCCACAGGTTCTCGCCGCTGAGCTTCCTGAGATAATCATACACCTGATTGTACACGGTTTTGTCATCGGGATCCTTCAGGAACACATAGGCGGACATGCCGTTGCTCTCGACGAACGCCCTGTAGTCCGTGACTTTGTTGTTCTCATCGACATCGATGAATCCCGCGCGCCGGAGCAGGGTGTTCAGGCCCACCTTCCTCACGTAGTTCCTCTGGCCGTGGTCCGACGTGATGACGATGTCGGTGTCTTCGAATGTCCCCGCATCCTCCATGGCCCGGACCAGGACCCCGAGGATCCTGTCGAACTCGTCGCAGGCATCGGTGATTATGTCGTTGAACAGGCCGTTGAGGTGCCTGAGGGTGTCGAACAGGCAGTTGTGCGCCAGAAGGACGTCCGGCTTGACCTCCCTGATGAGGGAACAGCAGCAGCCGGTGATGAAATCGGAGTAGTATCCTCCCCAGTTCCTCTTCCCTTCGGGCGGGAAGACGGAGGCGTTGTCGCCGACTATGCGGAGCGTCCTGTCGTTGGCGCCCAGCTCCCTGAACACCTCGTCCAGAGGCTCGTTGTTGGTGAAGAAGTATTCGGCTATCAGATAATCGATGTCCGCGTTGTATCCGGTCACCGGCCAGTAGACCGATGCCGTGGAAAGTCCGGCCCTCTTTGCGGCCGTGAAGACCGTGTCCACCTTGATCCTGTTGGCGTCAAGGACCCACAGTGGCTTGTTCTCCTCTGTAGTGAAGTCCCTGTTGGCCGTGATTCCGTGCCTGCCCACATAGCAGCCCGTCATCATGCTCACATGGGCGGGGTACGTGAGGCTGGGGTAGATGGTCTGCGCCTTCCTGATTCCGGAGGCGTCCGAAAAAAGCCTGCTGAAGTTCGAATCCTTCTTCGAGAGGAGGTAGTCAACGTCCTCGGACACCATGGCGTCCATGGACAGTACGAACAGTTTCCTTTTGCTCATGTTCTCCCTTGCCCCTTGCCGTCAGTACACCGGGCCTTCGACTCCGGGCACGGTGATCCTGAGGCGCTTGTAGCCCGGCATTCCCGGCATCTCCTCGAAGAGGAACCTTTCGAAGAAGAAGTCGAAGAACCTCGTTCCGTCATCCTTCAGGACGACATAGCGTTTTCCTTCTCTTCTGAGGGTGTCGAATCCCTCGCCGAATGCCTGGGCGGCATTGCCTCTGTTCGTGATTTCATCGGTCATGTAGAACACGTCCATAAGACCGTGGTCCGGCGGAAGGCTCTCGTCGTCACGCACCGCGAAGAGGCCGCAGTTGCGCTCCAGAAGGACGGGGAGGAGGACCCTCCTGGGATTGTCCTTCGTCCTTTCCAGAAGTTTTGCAGCACCTTCTTCGGTGAACGCGATTCCCTTTGCTTCGCACCACCCGGCGTACATCTTCCTGTAGACTTCCATGTTCCGGTCCGTGACGGTGTCGAAGGCGAAGACCTTGTCGATCGTCCTTCCGGTGTAGTCCGACCTCCTGAGGCTGTCGGGAATATGCGAGGTGTCGCTTATGTACTTTATTTCTATGTTTCCGCTTCCGTCGACCTCGACCAGCGTCACCGATGTGTTGTCGCCGCTGTCGATGTTCCTGTAGTACGACACGGGCTTTCCCATCAGCCTGCAGAGGGTGCACACCAGCGTGCACGAGTGCGTTATTGCCACGACGGTCTTGCCCGGGTTCTCGCGCGCCATCTCCTTTATTATCCAGACGCCCCTGTCCGCGACGATCTCGAACGGGTCGGCGCCGGGGATCCTGTGGTTCCAGGGCTCGTTGCACCAGATGTCCCACATGTCGGGATAGGCCCTTGCGATATCGCCGATAGGCGTGCCTTCCCAGCACCCGATGGTGTACTCACGCAGGAGCCTCCTGAGTCTTATGGGAAGGTCCTTTCTCCTTGAAATGGGCAGCGCCGTGTCTATGGACCTGCGGATGTCGCTGCTGTAGACGGCATCGACCCGGATTTTGTCGAAACGGTCGGCAAGGGCCTCGGCCTGCAGGAGACCCTTTCTGGTGGAGATGCAGTCGAACTGGGCGTCGTTGCGCCTGCAGATGTTCCCCTCGGACTCAATGTGTCTTACAAGATAAATCTGAGTCTTCATTGTCAGTTCGACTGCTGGTTCAGGATCGAATACGCCTTGTCGTATTTCACGTAGTTGGTGAGCGTCCTCTGCCTGGACGTCTCCCACTGCATGTCGTTCTTTCCGTCGGACCAGACGTGGATGTAGCCGTCTGCTATGTCCATGAGCACGGCCTTGGCGCCCGCCTTCAGGAGGTTGGCGTACTTGTTGGTGCCCAGCAGGACATGTCCGATTCCGACCGCGACTTCCGGAGTCGTGGCATTGACGAACTGCTCCGATGTTGATGTCTGATGTCCGTGGTGGGGGATCTTCAGCAGGTCGACGTCGAGGAAATCCCCGTACTTCTTTACGAGCTCGATCTCACGCGACTCATACAGGTCGCCGGTGAGAAGGGCGGAGAACTCCCCGTAGTCCATGCGGATGGTGAGCGACGAGTTGTTCAGCTCCTGCGTGAGGGTGAAGGTCGTGCCCTCGGTGCCCTCGGGAGGATTGATGACCGTCAGATGGACGCCGGCGATGTCGAACTCGTCGCCTTCCTTGAGGACCTGGCGGGGAATCCCGCGGCTGTCCATCAGGTTCTCGAAGATCTTCGGATCCGACCAGTCCGCGTTGTAGGAACCGTTGTACCAGCACTTTCCGACCTCGTAATTCTCCAGGATGCTGTCGCTCTTGTTCTTTACGAAAGCAACGCTTCCGGCATGGTCCGAATGGGGATGCGTGAGAACGAGATAGTCGATTCTCGTGATGCCGTAGTTCTTAAGCGTTCTCGTGATGATGGGCGCCATGGTCGCGAAACCGCTGTCGACGAGCATCGTCTGTCCGTCGGGGAACACGATCAGGAAGCAGTCGCCCCATTTGTCAGCCGCTTCGGAGCTGGAGGCTACGTTGAAGCCTTCGCTCGCCATGAACCAGAAGTTCAGTGTGCCGTTTTCCTTTGCCTGCGATACGACATCGGTCTTCCAGGGCGAGACATACGGGGTGTACTCATCCACGACCTCCCTTGTCCTTCCGGAAGCACAGGAAAAAAGCAGACATACTGCGATCAGCAGAACGGCTATGATTGGATATCTTTTCATTTGAAACCTCAAAAACGGCAGGCTGTCGGAGCAGCCTGCCGCATATGGCCTTGCGGTCCTTTACTATCTGGTGAGATTGTAAAGCCTGATGGCCTCGTCGAATTCCTTTGCCAGCTTCTCCGTCAGCTGCTCGGCAGTGTAGGAGGGGTCGTTCAGGCAAAGCTTGATGTTGTCGATCATGATCTGGTGGACATCGCCGAACTCGGGAAGCCATGCGTTGAAGCATGTGTCGGCTGTGTTCTCCTGGGCGATCTTCGCGTTGATGGCCGTGGGGAACTTCGTCTTCACGAATTCCTGATACTCGGGTGAGTTGTATCCGGATTTCGTTGTCGGAAGGTAACCGGTGTTGATGGCGAACTTGGCCGTGTTCTCGGGGCTCATCATGATCTTGCAGAACTCCCAGACTCCTCTTGCCTTGCTCTCGCTTCCGTTGTTGGCGATGAACATGCATCCGCCGCCCGTGCACTGGCCGTAGTTGGTCGTGCCTGCGGAGATTGTGATTGCGGGGTGGAATCCGATCTCGACCTGCCAGTCGCTGAGTGTTCCGATGGCGTTGGCGCTGGAGCATGTCGAGCAGAGCATGGCGATGTCGCCGTTGACCAGGGACTGTCTGTTGTCGGACGCCGAGAAATCGATCGGGGCGATGAGGCCGGCTTCATTGAGTCTCTTGATGATGCTGAAGTACTTGATCGTCTCGCTTCTGAGCGGCTCCTCGTTGATGAGACATCTGGTGGGGACTGCGTCGGCGCCGTTGTTGTTGTCGACATACTGCAGACCCTGCGCCGTGACGAAGAACGTGTAGTAGATCGAGTTGGCGACGAGTGCGAACGGATACTTGACTCCGTTGGCTGCGAGCTTGTAGCAGGCCTGCTCGAGCTCTTCCATGGAGTTGAGGTCGGTCTCGGGATTGATGCCGGCTGCCTTTAGGACCGCCGTGTTGTAGAAGAAACCTACGACCGTGTTTCCTGTGGGAACGCAGAGGAGCTGTCCGTCCTTCGAATAGGAGACCTGAAGGTTGTCGAACAGGTCGGTCAGGTCGTACTTGTCCTCATCCGCGAACTTCTGGACCGGATAGTAGTAGTCCTTGCCCTGGTCGATGAAGTATGAGACATACTCAGTCGAGACCATGATTCCGTCAGGCCTTGACGATGCATCTGCAGCCTGGTACTTGGCAAGGATCTCGGCGTACGAGCCCTGGTACGAGAGCTCGAGGACGTAATTCTGCTGAGAGGCATTGAATTGCTCTACCATCTCCTGAAGAGCAGCGCCGCCTTTTCCTGTCCATGAGGACCAGATGACGATGTTCTGCGGTCCCGCAGCCTCTTTCTCTCCGTTGGCGAAGACGCCCGTCAGGCAGACTGCCAGGAGCAAGAGAATTGCCAATGTTTTTTTCATATTGAAACCTCCGTTTGTATTTTTAATGCGCAAGCATTAATTCCTTTTCATGGCCGTCAGCCCTTGACTGCGCCGGCCGTCATGCCCTTGATGATGTAATCCTGGGCGAAGATGAACACGATGATAGGACACACGATGGCGATAATTGCGCCTGCGAGCACGTGCCCGTACTCCTGGTTCTCGGAACCTACCAGACGCGACATTCCGATCTGGATGGTCTGCATCCTCTCCTTCTGGGCGGTGAGCATCGGCCAGAAGTACCTGTTGTACACGGAGATGAACTGCGTGATCGACAGGGAGGCGATGATCGGCGTCGAGAGGGGGACTGCTATCTGGAACAGGAACCTCATGTCGCCGCAGCCGTCGACGACCGAAGCTTCCTTGAGCTCCCTGGGCAGCGTCGTGTAGTACTGCCTCATCATGAACACGCTCGCACCTCCTATGAGGGACGTGATGGAGATTCCGAGATAGGTGTTCACGAGCTTGAGGCTCTGGATCTGCAGGTAGTTGCAGATGACGGTGACCTCGGCCGGGATCATCATCGAGACCTGGACCAGGACGAAGATGAGGTTCCTTCCCGGGAAGTCGAAGAACGAGAACGCGTATCCGGCGAAGCTCGAGAAGACGACCTGGCAGGTCATGC
The DNA here is from genome assembly GCA_017614625.1 of Spirochaetales bacterium. Lineage (GTDB taxonomy): Bacteria > Spirochaetota > Spirochaetia > Sphaerochaetales > Sphaerochaetaceae > UBA9732. The sequence goes on along the minus strand of JAGABK010000069.1, from coordinate 1,652 downwards.
AGATCGCGCATACGATGAACGTGTTGAGCAGGTACCTGGGCATCGAGAGGTGCGTCCAGACCCATATGTAATTCTCAGTGGTGAGGTTGCGTCTGATTTCGCCCAGGGAGGGGATCTTGTTCAGAAGGTCCTCGGGGAGGAAGCTGAAGACAAGGCCTATCAGGATGATTGAGATGATGATCAGTCCTATGAGGACCTTGACGGCGAAGCCTATTCTGGTTTTCACTTTGTTCTCTACCATGTTCCGCCTCCTCAGCTGTAGATGACCAGCTTCTTCTCAAGCGCCAGCTGGATCCTCGTGACTATGAAGATGACCACGCACAGCGCGAGCGAGTAGACGCATGCGGTTTCGAACCTGTTGCGCAGGAATGCGTTCGCATAGATCGCATACACCAGGATGTTCGTGGAATCGCCGGGGCCCTTTCCGACCATCAGTTTGATGATTCCGAACGCCTTGAAGCTTCCGACGATGTTCAGGAACACGACGAAGAATATCTGCGGCGAGGCCACCGGGATGTACACCGACAGGATCCTCCTGATGGGGCTTGCCCCGTCGATGACGGCCGATTCGATCAGGTCGTCCGGAACATTCCTGAATCCCACCAGCAGGAAGATGAACGACGAGCCGAGTCCGCTCCAGATCGTGACCAGGGCGACCGATATCAGCGCCCACGGCGTGGTGGACAGGAACTCGAACTGCGTTCCCAGCAGTATGTTGATGATTCCGTACTTCTGGAAAAGGAATATCGCCAGGGCGGAGAGGGGAACCGACGCTATGGCCATCGGGATGGCGTACATTGTCGTATAGACCTTGCTGCCCTTGACAATCTGGACGCTCAGGAGCGCCAGGATCAGTGCGAAGAAGAACGTTCCCGCGCCGACCATTCCGGCGAACTTGAAGGTCTGCACCAGCGATTTCTTGAACGCCGGATCGGTGAACACCCTCTTGAAGTTCTCGAATCCCATGAAGGTCTTCGGAACTCCCAGGGAGTTCGTCACGAAGAAGCACAGGTAGATGCTCCTGATGAACGGATAGAAGACCAGGAATCCGAGATAAAGAACGACCGGGGCAAGAAGAAGGTATGGCAGCGGCTTTACATGCTTGTATGTGTGCTTTCCGATTCTCATGTCAAATACTCCCTTTTATGTTGAATCATCTCAGAGCCGCAGGCTCGGGGATCTTGTATCCGGATATGTCGCTGAACGGAAGGAAGCTCTTCGGAAGCCTCCTGTAGTTCAGCAGCTTCAGGTTGATGGGCGCAGTGCCCGGAGTGTCGGTTTCGCAGATGTCGGACGCGATCGGTTCGTATGCGACCCTGAACGACGTGCAGGCCTTCACTGTCACCAGGTCGTAGAACGTGGGCTCCACACCGAAATGCCTGTACAGCTGCAGGTCTCCCGGGAAGCTGATGGCCTCGCATATGACTATGTCGACGTTCTTCCACCTGACGGTCACGACTCTTCCGCAGTCATGGGGATTTCCCCGTCCCGAGGGGCCCTCTCCGAGGAAGACGCCGTTATGCTTCGAAAGGATCTCCACATCCATTTCAACCGGCCTGTAGAACTCATGGCTCATGGTCGCGCCGAGCCTTATGCGGTTGACCGATCCTATGCCCCTGTTCCACAGCTCCTTGACCGCAGGGGTGTCCTTG
>JAGABK010000068.1 GCA_017614625.1 Spirochaetales bacterium | reverse complement strand
GGCGCAGGTCCCCAGGGACCGCAGGGCGGCGCACAGGGAGGCCCGGGCAACGCTGGTGCCACAGACGCCGACTACGAGGTCGTCAATTAACAGCTGCAGTACGCTGCACGAAAGGGAGCCGGTCGAAAGGCCGGCTTCTCTGTGTACTAATGACGGATTTTTTGTTAATTTATCCTTAAAGAAGGTTTATTGATCGTTATGGCTGACAAACGTGATTACTATGAAGTCCTGGGCGTCCAGAAGAACGCCACCCAGGAGGAAATAAAGAAAGCCTACAGGAAGCTCGCCATAGAGAACCACCCGGACAAGAACCCGGGCGACAAGGCGGCCGAGGAGCGCTTCAAGGAAGCCACGGAGGCCTACGAGGTCCTTTCCGACGAGACCAAGAGAAAGAACTACGACAGCTACGGCTTCGCAGGCGTCGACGGCTCGCAGGGCTTCGGCGGCGCGGCCTACAGGGACTTCAGCGACCTGTTCTCAGGCGGTTTCGGAAGCATCTTCGAGGACCTGTTCGGGTTCGGAGGGGCCTCGCGTTCACGTTCGCAGGGCAATCCCAACGTCGGCCAGAGCATAAGGGTCAACATCGAGGTCGACCTCCAGGACATAGTCGCAGATTTCAAGAAGGAGATGACCTATTCGCACCAGGTGGCCTGCGAGGCCTGCCACGGAACCGGATCCGCAAAGGGAACGGCTTCCAACAGGACCTGCCCCACATGCGGCGGAGCAGGCCAGATCAGACAGTCCAGCGGTTTCTTCTCCATGTCCAGGACATGCCCGACCTGCGGAGGCCGCGGTTCGGTCATATCCGACCCGTGTCCCAACTGCCGCGGAACAGGAACGGTGCGCAAGAGCCAGACCCTGAAGATCAAGATCCCCGCCGGAATCGAGAGCGGAAGCGACATCATAATCCCGCAGATGGGAAACGCCGTGGCCAACGTGGCAACACCGGGCGACCTTTATGTCCGCGTGAACGTCAGACCGCACAGGTACTTTGTCAGAAGCGGCGAGGACCTTTACGTGCAGATTCCCATTTCGATGACCCAGGCTGCGCTCGGACTCGATATAAATGTGAGGAACCTGCAGGATGAGACCATCAAAGTCAGCATCCCTGCCGGAATCCAGAACGGGAAGATCATCCGCGTGAAGGGGCAGGGTCTTCCCAGATACCGCAACTCCGACTCCCGCGGAGACATGTACATCAAGGTCCAGATCGAGACTCCCAGGAGGCTCGGCCTCAAGGCAAGGCAGATCATGAAGGAACTGTCAGAGGCCATGGGCGAGAACGACTCTCCGACTCCGGTGCAGTTCGAGAACAATTGAAGCGAGGCTTGAATGGGCACCAAAATCACAGGAATCCATGCAATCGAGGAAGCGCTGAAGAACGCTTCCCGCGGCAGCACCCTCTATCTGCTCAGGGGCGACAAGAGAAACAGCTCGCTTGAGTTCAAGGCCATGTCCAACGGAAAGACCGCAGTCAAGAAGGTCTCCGAGATGGAGCTGGACAAGCTTGCCGGCAACACCGACCACAGGGGAGCCGTGCTGGACCTCGGCGCCAGAAGCACCCAGACGCAGGGCGGAAGGATCCGCGAGATTTCCGTCCTTGATTTCTGCAAGGGCCTGAAGGACGGGCAGGGGGCCCTGGTGCTCGCCCTGGACGAGATCACCGACCCGCACAACCTGGGAGCCATCCTCAGAAGCGCCGACCAGTTCTCGGCGGCCCTGATCATCGTTCCCGAGCGCAGGAGCGCAAGCGCCAACGAGACGGTCATCCGCATCTCTTCCGGAGCTGCGCAGTACGTGACCATGTCCACCGTCACCAACCTTGCCAGGGAGCTGGACGTCCTGAAGGACCACGGCTTCTGGGTCTACGGCGCGGACATGGCGGGGGACTCGTCCTACGACATCCGCTTCTCCAAGCGCACGGTCATAGTCATGGGCAGCGAGGGAAGCGGAATGCGCTCCCTGGTGCGCGCCAAATGCGACCACATAGTTTCAATTCCCATGTCGGGGCACATCGATTCGCTAAACGTGTCAGTGGCGGCGGGAATCCTGATGTACGAATACAGAAGAGGATACCCGGTAGCGCGTTGAGGGCGTTGAGGACGTTGAGGACGTTGAGGGCGTTGACGACGTTGACGACGTTGACGAAATACGAGGAATTGTCGTGAGTGCCACGACGGTCACGGACGCCACGAAGGTCACGGACGCCACGACGAGCACGAGTGTCACGGTGGTCACGACGCTCACGAGTGTCACGAATAACAACGAATGACAACGAATCCCGCCTGAAGCTCAGTTCTCATGGGCAATGATGAGAATTTAGCCAGTTTTTTCAAACAATTCAAACAAATCAAACAAATCGAATAAAGCAAACAATTCAAACAATAATGCAGTTATAGCAATTATTCCGACGAAAAAATGTAGTCCAAGCACACTTTTTCCGACGAAAAAATGTAAAATCACTGTTTTTCCAATACTTTTGCCTGTTGCTGTAAATCCTGACGATATGGGTTATCATATGAAGGAAAAGAGGAGACTGTCGCCATGAAAAGGGCAGTGGCTGTTATTGCTTTCATTCTTGTCGCTTTCACGATGTTTGCCATGAACGGGCAGGAGATCATCCCCCTGACCAGCGGGGTGTATGATGCCATGGACGCCCTTTTCATCATGGAGGGCAAGGCCATGCCTTCGACCACAAGGCCGTGGAGCGTGGCAGAGGCGCAGAAGTATCTTTCAATGGTGTCGGAGTCCACGTCACCTGAATTGTATGCCTTTGTGATGAAGGAAATAGGAAAGAAGGCAACTTACTCGTTCGACGATGTAGTCGACATCCGTCTCGGTGTGAGCTCCGCTGTCAACGCCTATTATCATACGGACACATCCTTCGACTATCCCTTCGACGAGACGGAGAACTACTTCTTCAGGATGTTCGGGGACAACGACAGCACCACGCTGAACGCGAAAGCGGGCATCTACGGGAAGGATTCCTTCTACTTATTTTTCTCGCTTCAGGTCAGAAACGCGGACTGGGTCGGGGATGTTCCCTTCCATGCTTACAACTTCAACTCCGACCTGGCCTATTTCTCCCCGGAAGGATTTACCTATGACCTCGATTTTCTTGTTCCGGACCGTGCGTTCATATCCGCAGGCGGGTCGTTCTGGAATATCGAGCTGGGCAAGGACCGTTTCTCGATCGGAGCAGGTGAGACGGGCAATCTGATTCTGAGCGACAGTTTTCCGTTTCAGAATCTGCTCAGGTTCAACATGTTCGGATCCCGGTTCAAGTTCTCGTATGCCCTTGTTTCCTTCTGGCATCCGGATCTGATGAAGACGAGCCCGGACAACGTCAAAGGCTCTTTCCTGTACATGACGAGCAGGGTGGAGGGGTACTTCTTCTCCGGGAAGCTGTCACTTTCGCTCAACAACACCACCGTGCTGAAGAACGACGACGGGTCGGGCTTTGATTTCAGATACTTCAACCCGATGGATTTCTATCACAATTACTTCATCCAACCCAAGCAGAATTATTCTGCGGCGATGGAGGCCGTATTCGCCTTCGCAAAGGGCTGGAACGTCTATGCCCAGTACCTGCTGGATGACGCCTCATCGCCTGGCGAGGCCGTAGGCGGGGACAGTTCTCCGGACGAGATGGGCTGGATGTTCGGAATCAGACATTCCTCCGTAGTGGGCAAGGGAGTCCTCGGTCTGAACCTCGAGGCCGTGTACACGCTGCCTTTCCTCTATCTCAGGTCGACCTCCGCGGACAACCAGCCGGACGACGACCCGGGACTGGGTTTCGTGGGAATCGTGAGGTCCGCAGGCGGAGGTCTTGATTACAAGAGGTACTTCATAGGTTATCCGTACGGCGGCGACGCCGCGGTCCTGGACCTGCGCGCCTCATACACCGTTCCCGGCGACTTCACCGTCAAGGCCGAGCTCTTCTGGATGATCCACGGAGAGAAGCGCATAGACTCGAAATACTACCACGGAGAGAAGTCCTGGGCGCTGAGCGGGGAGAAGAAGACCTTCGGTTATCTTCAGCTCTACGGAAGGAAGGAACTGAATGCGCACATAGGCGTCTACGGGCAGTACAACCTGGGCTATGCCGACGGGGTCACAGACCACCAGTTCGTCCTGGGTGCGGCAATCGCGTACTGATCATAGGCCGTTGATCGCAGGATCAAGCCATTCGATTCTCTCAAGTATCCAGTTCTTCATGAAATCGATCTCGCTCTGATAGGTCTTCCTCTTCTCGTAGCCCGGGGCTGAGGTGAAGACCCTTGTGCCGAGGATGTCCCATTTCTTGAAATTCAGGTCCGCCGAAACGGCAAGGGTCTCCGACATGGCCTGCAGATGGTTGACGGAGTCGATTATCGCCGCCTTCCTGTCGTTCCATCTGTCCTTCAGGGCGGAAACGAAATCCGGACACTTGAACAGATGCGCGTACCATGCGCAGTCGTTGAGATAGAAGCCGTCGGTCGAGACCCTGTCTTGCGAGTCGGTTCCACCCCACGCATCGTCGTAATCCCAGTCCGGTCCCATGTGGATGAGGGAATCGTCCGGATCGTAATACATGTAGACGGAGGTGCTGAATCTGCCGTCCCAGGTCTTGGCTATCTCATTGACGATGTACCAGTCCACGAAGGAGGGGATGTCGAAATAAGAGGCGAAATGGTCGAAGTCATCCGAGTACAGCACATCCTCTGCGTTGTTGACCAGAGCCTTGATGTACGAGAACACGGCTTCCGCCTGATCGGCATCCAGGTCCTCGAGGTCCGGGTCCTTCAGGCTGAATTTCACTCCGTGGTCGGATACGAAATTGTACGCCTCGTCCATGCGCCAGTTGACTTCAAGGATGAATCCTCCGTCCGCGGGATCCTCCTGTTCGGCGATGTCCGGCAGGTTCAGCCTGTTGTCATCGATTCTGATCTGCTCCACCAGGGTGTAGTTGCCGATGTATTCTCCGTTCAGGATGCAGTCCACGTGGATGTACCTCGGATTCCAGTTGGTATCGTTATCCAGGACGGTGTTGTCCATGAAGGAGGCGAACCAGTTCCTCAGGAGGGTCTTGTCGTTGTAATTGGACACCAGGACCCACTTCTTGCTTTTCGGAAGGCTCCCGAAGGCGGTTTTCTTGTCCAGCTTGATCGTATAGCCCCGTTTCGGGAAATAGTACCAGCTTGCGTTGCCGCGTCCCTTGACCGTCGATGCCAGCTCGAGGTCCTGCGTGGCCGAGACGTATCTGATCGTCGCAGGGATCTTGTCCGTCTTGTTCACGATCTCCGCATTGTTCTCGGTGTCGATGATGAGCGTCGGCAGTCCGGTGCAGCAGACATAGAACACCTTGGTTTCCTTTGTCTTCTTCACGAGGCCTTCTTTTCCGGTGATCTCGCAATAGTAGTAATAGACTTTCCCGATCTCATCGAGGTATCCGGTGGTGTAGGTCCTTTCCGTCGCCCCGTCGATCTTCATTCCGCCGCTCTTGCTCTCGTCGGAGCAGACGAACCACTGGTAGCTGTATTCACGGTCCCCGTCTCCGTTGAAGGCGGCAGTCAGCGTCACGGGCCTTCCCCGGCCGTCTCCGTTGTTCTCGCTTATGCATATGATTCCGTCCCGTTGGCTGACCGATGCGAACGAACCGGCTTTCTCCTCCAGGAACGGGATGTATTCCGTGCAGGAGGGAAGAAGGAGAACGGACAGCAGGCAGAGCAGGATTATCGCACGTCGTCTCATCTTCCGCCTCCGAATTCAAGGAACAGGCCTGCCGAAACCGAATAGAGGACTTCCTTCAGTATACGTTCGTCCGAGAGGATGCTTGAGAAGCAGATTTCCTGGTTTTTCGAGAACGCCACGTGCGCCAGGGGAATTCCGCATTGAACGCTCAGACCGAAGTGTTTCGAGAGGTGAGCCTTCACGACGGCGGCAAGGTTGATTCCTATGTCCGTTTCGGTGAGGTCGATTCCGATCCACTTTCCGTCAGTATGGCTGCAATACAGCTGCGGACCCAGATGCACCGAGACGGCGCTGCTTTCCCCTGACAGACCGAACAGCATGCCCACTTCCATTGAATTGTAGTAGTAGAACGCATCCAGAAGAAGGCCGGCCATGTCGGTGGTATAGTACTTGAACTGCCAGTCTTCCTCCTGCTTCATGTGGAAGGCCAGATTCGGATAAGCCGACGTGCAACCGACCTTCAGCTCGTTCCTGCCGATTCCGATACCGATACCGGCTTCAGTTTTTGTGATGCCCGTCCTGATGTCGATGCTGAAGGTTGCGGACAATTCCATGCAAAGCATTACGGAAAGCAGAAGTAAAAGGATCTTGCGCTTCATATCTCCACATTCACACTGATCGAGAACTGGGTATCCGTGCGGCCGCCGGAATAGGTTTTCGTGTCGGCTGCGTAGCTCCATTTCCCGATCCAGTCCAGCTGGGCTTCAAGCGTCACGCCCGGCCAGTCGAAGAGGCTGTCCATCCTGTACTCCACATTGGAGGAGAGGAAGATGCAGCGCGTCCAGTTTGTTCCTGACGGGGTGTTCCCCGTGTAGTTGGGCATGTTGTCGTTGTAGCCGTCCATGCTGTGCGAGACGAAGAGGTTGAACTCTCCCTGCTGGAGGAACCTGGCGTAGGCCGTGACCTTGAGAGTCCCGGGCAGCATCCATTTTCCTCCGATCTCCAGCGCCTGCACGTCGCCTCCGTAGGGGAAGCCGATGTATTCGAACACCAGTGCGTTGCTGGAGAAGCTTGCGTAATCCGAGTCGGGCTGGAGCTGGCTTTCGGTTGTCAGATGGAAATAGCGGGTCATCTTGACGAAATCGACCTTGTCGCGGCGGTACAGGAGCGGTGTGGTGTGGGCGAACTCGGCATGGAAGACGGCGATACCGCTTCCGAGGACGGTGGTGTACTTCGAGCCTGTCACCAGACCCCAGGCGTCGCCCTGGTCGTGGTTCTCGTTCGGGGCCACTGCCTGGTCCAGCGCGAACTGGCCGTAGACCTCAAGACCCCTGACCGGCGTCCAGGCGGCTTCTGCGTACGCTATGGCGTTGAACATCGAGCGGTTGTTGAGGTTGTGCCAGATGAAGGCCGGGTTCAGGAAGGAGAAGTCCAGGACCTGCGGGCTGTTGTTGTCCGAGGCGATCTTGAACATGACGTCCTCGGAGATGGTGAAGGACAGGTTCTTCAGCGGGCGGAACTCCAGGGTGTGGATCATGAAGATCCTGGTGTCGTCCGTACGGACCTCGGCGTTGTCCGAGATTCCGTTCAGAAAGAGGTTGGTCCACTGGTATTTGAAGCCGCTGCTGAAGAAGGCGGCGGTGAAATAGTCCTCGAAGTCGGTGTGGTTGTCCACGAGGAGGTTCCCCAGGGTCGAGTTTCCGATCTCGAGCCTGTCGCGGCCGAACTGGAGGCTCCACCGGTCTCCGGCTACGGCTATCAGCGCGCGCTTGGGCCATATGAAGTCGAAATGGTCGCTCTTGGGGATGATGTTGGTTGCGAAGACGGGGGAGTACTGGGCCGACCAGGCCAGGATGTGTGATCCTCCGTCCATCTTGTAGCTGCCGATGTAGCCGTCGTTGGAGAGAAGGCCGCCGCTGTGGTCCGGATTGAGGGCTATGAAGGTGTCGTACTTCGAAACACGCCCGTAGCCGTACTGCAGGTCGCAGTAGGTGTAGAAGAAATCGGAGACGGAGAAGTCCATCGACAGCTTCGCCAGCGGGCGGCGGTCCTCGAAACCGCGCAGCCAGTCGGCATCGGTCGTGAAGTCATCGGCATTGGAATGGAGATAGGCCTCGATGGCAAGGTCCAACTTCACGCCAAGGCCGTAGTCGTCGAAGTCCCATCGCATGCCATCGGCCAGAAGCTCCTCAATGCGGGTGTATGCGTTCTTCGCCGCGGGGGACAGGTCTGTGCCGTCGATGCGGGAGAAGATGAGATCTGCCTCGGACTGAGACCACGGGCGTCCTGTCGACGGGCGGGCGAGGCCCTGGATCGAATAGAGGGCGTCCATGAGGTCGTATATCTCGGAATCCAGGGGAAAGGTCTTTGCTTTCACCTGGGTCGCGCACAGGGGCAGGGCCGCGATCAGAAGCAGCGCGAGGATGGCAAGGGCAGCGGTTCTCTTCATATGTACAGTATTCCAGCTATGAGGGAAAAACGCCAGCCGTTTCTCAATAATTTCAGGGTGGAGCAGAATCGTTTTTTCGATTAATATATCAAGTATGTTTGATAATTGTGAAATCAAGGCGATAACCCTGGATTTTGACGGAACCACACTTCAGAAAGACAAGATCTGGCTCAGCCCGCGCAACTTCCGCGCGTTGCAGGAGCTTCAGAAGAGGGGAATCGTCTGCATTCCCTGCACGGGAAGGTCCGCGGACATGTTCCCGCCGCAGTTCGAGGACCCTTCATACAGGTACTGGTTCACCTGCTGCGGAGCCAGGGTCCTGGACAGGCAGACCGGTGAGATAATCTACAAAAGCACGTTCACGCCACAGCAGAGCTCGGAAATCTGCAGGGTCTTCGAAGGCAAGGGCATCTACTGCGAGGTCGCGGCCGAAGGCAAGCTTTTCTTCGAGAAACAGGTCATGGACAATCTGTGGAAATACCCGGTGCCGCCTCACCACGTATGGTACATGTACGCATCCGGCAGGCCGGTGACCGTGGAGGGAAAGCTTTCTGACTACTTCCTTGAGAACAACATAGGACTGGAGAAGATCAACCTCTACGGAATCCCGGAGGAGGAGTTCCAGGACATGCAGGACCGTTTCAACAGCATGCCTTTCGCAGGGACCAAGCTGTCGGACCCCGTGGGAATCCAGGTCTTCAACCGCGACATGGACTGCATAGAGGCCATGCAGGTGCTGCTGGACCGCATAGGCATCACGTTCGACAACGTCCTGAGCATAGGCGATTCGATGCTTCTGGACGGCCAGATGATGCAGCATGCAGCCATTGGCGTGACGTTGGAGAACGCCCCGGACGATGTGAAGGCCATCGCCGACTACGTGACCGACAGATATGACGAGGACGGCTTCGCAAAGGCCATTGAAAAACTGATTTTAAAGGAAAGCTGATTATGGAAAACCTCAACCTCTCGATGTTCAAGCAGTACGATGTCAGGACGAAATACAAGAATCTCACACCGGAGATCAAGACCCGCCTCTTCAATGCGGTGGCCCTCTATTTCAGGGACTACGTGAAGGCGAAGGCCGTCGTGATCGGACGTGACGCGCGCCTTTACGTGCCGGAGATCGCGGAGGGCCTCGAGCTGTGGCTCCGCAGGGCCGGCCTGGACGTATATCTCAATCCGCTTCCGATCTCCACATGCCAGTTCTACTACACCTGCATGCAGTACCGCGAAGCGGCCGGAATCATGGTCACCGCCTCGCACAACCCGGCAGAGTACATCGGCCTCAAGCTCATGGCTCCCGAGGTCTCTTCCATAGCCATGGAATGCGGTCCCGCCGGCGGAATCAGGAAGATCCTCGAACTGTACAAGAGCGGAGCGTGCGTCGAAGGCGACGGCCGCGGCAGGACGGTCATCATCAACTGCCTCGAGTCCTATATCGATTACTGCATGAAGCTCTCCGGCGTGAAGGAGGGTACCCTCAAGGGAACCAGGATCATGCTCGAGTTCCTCAACGGATCGGCCGGAAGCGAGATGGCACTTGCTTTCCAGCGCGCCGGAGCCGAGGTCGAGGTCCGCAACGTCGTGCCCGACGGATTCTTCCGCCAGGGCGACCCGAATCCGATCATCGAGACCTCCATCGCACCTGCCAGGGTCGCCATGCGTGAAGGCAACTTCGATTTCGGCTTCTGCTTCGACGGTGACGGCGACCGTGTGGACCTCATGGCCCCCAACGGCGAGCAGATTGTCCCCGGCCTGAACATGTCCATCATCGTCCGCAGGATGATCGAGATCCTCAAGGGCACCAAGACCGATGTCTATGCCGATGTCAAGGCGATTCCGCTTTCGCTCTGCGAGATTGCGAAGACCGGGGTGAAGGTTCACATCATCCGCAACGGGCATTCGTTCATCAAGGAGAAGCTGCGCAACAACTGCGACAGGGGATATCTGGCAGCGGAGGAGGAGTCCGCCCACTACTACATGAACTACCCGTACGACCCGGACGATTTCTCCAAGGGTTTCGCCGCAATAGAGTCCACGCTGTTCATCGCCCTCCTGAGCGCAAGGTGCTACAAGGAGGACCCGGCCGCCTACGAGAGGGCCTACAGGCTGCAGACCTCGCTCTTCAGGGAAAGGGAATGGCCGCTCTACTGCGAGGCCGCTCCCGAGAAGATGCCGCTTCTCATGGACGAGGTCGAGCAGAAGATGCGCTCTTTGGGCGCAACCGTCATCAAGGAAATGGACGACGGAAGCGATCTGGACGCCTGCCTCATGAGGTTCAACCTGCCGCTTGAGTTCGACGCCTCCTCCTCGCTGGAGGGAAAGAAGTGGGTCCAGGTGGCCCAGCGCATCTCCAGAAGCGAGGACGCCATGTGCCGCTGGGAGATCGTGTCCAACGACCCGGACGAGTGCGCAAGGTTCAACGGCTACGTCAGGGAAATAACCGACCGCTATGTGAAGGCCGGCTGGGCAAGATACTGAGTCGATGGAACCGGCCTGCAGGAAGAAGCTGTATAATTTCTACTCAAGGGAACTGAAGGAGAACATCCTCGGTTTCTGGCTCCCGCGCTGCGAGGACAGGCAGTTCGGGGGTTATCTGAACTGTTTCGACAACAGGGGTGAGAATCTGGTCTCCCATGACAAGTACACCTGGAGCCAGGGACGCTTCCTTTGGATGTTCTCACGGCTCGCCTCGACACAGGCCCCGCTTTTTTCAGAAGAGGAAAGGAAGGAGTTCTTGCGTCTTGCGGAATCCGGGTACTCGTTCCTGCGCTCCCATTGCCTGATGGGAGAGGACGACTGGCGCTGCATTTTCCTGATGGAGCGCGACGGGACGCCGAAGAAGGTGGGTTCATACGATACCCTTGACATGAGCATCTACGCCGACTGCTTCGTGATAATCGGCATGGCCGCCTATTCCGTCGCATCGGGGGACGGAGAAGCCTACGCTTTCGGAAAGAACCTTTACCTCTCCGTTGTCGAAAGGGTGGAGAGCGGAAAGTTCAATACGCTGCCTTATCCTCTGGGAAGCGCCTACAGGGCCCACGGAATCCCCATGATACTCACCAACGTGGCAAGGGAACTGCACTGTGCGGCCATGAGGTTCGACCGGACCTTCGCTTCAAGGCTGCTGTCCGACATGGAAAAGACGGCCTGTGATGTCATAGACAACTTCAGGGACGGGTCTTCTCTCATCCATGAGGTCATAGGAAGCGACAACAGCCGTGTTCCAGGGCTTCTGGGCAACCATATCAATCCGGGCCATTCCATTGAGGATTCATGGTTCCTGGATGATGCAGCTGTAATTCTTGGAAGAAATGACATTTCCGATGCAGCGGCCCTGATCATGAAGACCGCGTTCAGTGCCGGCTGGGATGCGCAGTACGGCGGCATCCTGCATTTCGTGAACATCGACGGAGACCCGCTTGTCTTCGAGTCCGATTCCCCGGAGCCTACCGTGACGCTGGTCAAAGGCGGGTGGGGCGACAAGCTCTGGTGGGTCCATTCCGAGACCCTGTATGCTTCATTGAGGTTCTACCTAAAGACCGGAGACCCGGAATTCCTGGATATCCATGACAGGACCTTCGACTATGTTTTCTCACATTTCCCCAATCCTGACAGGAATGTGGGGGAGTGGATTCAGATCCTCACCAGGGAAGGCCTTCCGCAGGAGAAGGTTGTGGCCCTTCCTGTCAAGGATCCGTTCCATATAACGCGCAACCTGCTTCTCATCTGCGAGCTTCTCGGATGAAGAAAAAAGGCCTGCACCGATCGGTACAGGCCTTTTCTGCAATTTGACAACGATTACATCTTCATCGAGGAAGCCAGATTTGTTCCCTTTCTGCTGTTCATCGCGTAAATGATGATGAATACCACGATGAGCAGGACAGTCGACAAAGCGCTTGCCTGTCCGAGACTGTTCGCAAGAACCGCATTGTAGATAAGGATCGGGACGGTTCTCGTTCTTGCTCCGGAGAGAAGGATTGTCGTGCTCAACTCCTGGAGCAGGGTCGTGAGAGTCATTACCGAACCGGAGATGATGGACGGCATGATGAGAGGCACGCTGACTTTCCTGAATGTGTAGAACCAGGTCGCGCCGCTTATCGTACTCGCTTCCTCAAGCGACGGGTTCAGCTGGGTGAGGTTGGCAGCAACCGAGCGGTAGACATACGGGGTTCTTCTTATCATGTAGGAGATAAGCAGGATCGTATATGTTCCTGTCAGTTTGAACACGCTGTTTCCGCCGAATGCAGAGATCAGCGCAATGGAAACAACCGTGCCCGGCAGAATGAACGGAGCCATGATGGAGAGGTCCAGCAGAGACGCTCCCTTGGGTTTCTTTCTCTCGGTGATGTATGCGAGGATCGAACCGAAGATGGCGCAGAGCATGGTTGCGACAATGGATAGGAAGAACGAATTGAACAGTTCCCTGTGTGCTTTCCTGGGAATCGAGATGTAGTTGTCAAGAGTAAAGCCTGTGGGAAGAAGACCTGTCCAGTTCTTGAAGAACGACATCACGATGATGGTCACCTGGGGAAGCAGCGAGAAGATAAGGACAATCAGGCACAGGATGATGGCGAAGACCCTTGCACCGACTCCCTCATGCTGTTTCACTTCGACGTGGCTGGATGAGATTGTCTCGTACTCGCGTCTGGAGACGATGTACTTCTGCACGAAGAGGACGATTGCGGTAATTGCAACGTTCAGAACTGCGATTGACGAAGAGAAATTGATGTCTCCGTCACCGGAATAGGCGAATGAGATCAGAGTCGGAAGCACATAATTGTTTCCGCCGATGACTGCCGGGATACCGAAGTTTCCGATTGCCCTGACGAAGACCAGAAGGGCCGCTGCTCCGAGGGAGGGGATGATCAGCGGCAGCGTGATCGTCCTCATGATCCTTGCCTTGCCTGCACCCATGAGCATGGCCGATTCCTCAAGAAGCGCGTTCGCTCCCGAGAATGCACCGTATGCCATCTGGAACACGAACGGATAGTAGGTGAGGGTCATGCACAGGATCATTCCGAACATTCCGTAGATGCTGGGAATCTTGATGCCGAAAGGGTTCAGGATCCAGTTGAGGGCCACTCTCAGGATTCCGTTTTTTCCAAGAAGGATGACCCAGGTGTATGCACCTACAAAGGACGGCATGATGATCGGGAGAATTCCGAGGGATACAAGAAGCTTTTTCCCGGGGATCTTGACCCTGGCGACACAATAGCCCATCGGAACACCGATCAGCAAGGTCAACAGGGTGACCGATGTGCTGACGACCACGGAATTGCGCAGGCTCTTGAGGTAGAGCTTTGTCCTGAAGAACTGTCTGAATCCGTCGAGTGACCAGCCTGTGAACTTGAAATTGTAACTGGCCGGTTTCCAGAATGCCCTGAGAAGCGTAATTCCCATAGGGTAGAGCAGGAACACGGCAAGGAACAGCATGGGAATCGCAAAAATGATTACCTGCGAGAAGTCTTTCTGAAAGAACTTCTTTATCTTGCTCGTCTCCGCTCCATTCTCGATCATGGAGTATTTCTTGCTCATAAATCCCTACCCTCCGGTGAGAACAGGGCGACCCTGTTCCTGTCGAACGTGACATAGACCTTGTCACCTTCATGGATGTTCTTCTGCAAGCTGTCCATATCGATCTCCAGAGTGACGGGAGAGATTTCGCCGCTGATCTCCACTTCATAACGGATGAATGATCCGAGGTGCTGGATTATCCTGACCGTTCCCGGAATCGAGTCGTCCTCATCCTCCGACGAGACGGAGAGGTATTCGGGTCTTCCTCCGACCAGGACCACGTCTCCGACAAGCGGATCCACATGTCTGCGCTCCTTCTTGATGGCTATCCTTATGCCGGTCTTGTCTATTTCCGCGACCGTCTCCTCATTGTTCGACGCAATCACGTGCGCGTTGAAGAAGTTCATCTTTCCGATGAAGTTCGCCACGAAAGCGTTATTGGGCTGGTTGTAAAGCTCGTCGGAGGTTCCGATCTGCTCGACGATTCCCTTTCTCAGGACTGCAAGCCTGTCTCCGACCGCCATGGCCTCTTCCTGGTCATGGGTTACGAAGATGGTTGTGATGTTGGTTGCCTTCTGGATCCTGCGGATCTCGGCTCTCATGTAGCGGCGCAGCTTGGCGTCGAGGTTCGCCAGGGGCTCGTCCAGAAGCAGGACGTCCGGATCGTAGACAAGGGCGCGCGCGATTGCGACACGCTGCTGCTGTCCGCCGGAAAGGGCGGTGGGGCTCGGGTTTCTCTTGAGTTCCTCCTGCAGTCCGACGAGTTCCATGACCTCGGTGACCTTCTTCGTCACGATGTCATTTGGAACCTTGCGGACCCTGAGACCGTAAGCAACATTCTCGAAGATCGTCATGTGCGGGTAGAGGGCATAGCTCTGGAAGACCATTCCGATGTTCCTCTTGTAGGGAGGAATGGTGGAGATGTCCACGTCGCCGTAAAACATTTTTCCCGAAGTGATGGTGTCCAGTCCTGCAGTGTTTCTCAGAAGAGTTGTCTTTCCGCAGCCGGAAGGTCCGAGAAGACAGAACAGCTCTCCTTCGTTGATGGTGAAGGAAATGTCTTTGAGGGCATGGACCTCGTTCTTGGTTCCAAGTCCGAAAATCTTGTTTACATTCTCATATCTTACGTTCTTGCTCATAAGAAGTAGTTTCTCCTAGTCGGTATGATTGGTGGTTGGGAAAAAACAGGGCCGCCCGCCAGGCAGGCAGCCCCGATGAAGGATTGTGTCTTGCAATCAGAGATATGTGTTGAACTCTGCCTGAAGAGCCTTCTTGATTGAAGCGGCTTCTGCGTCGTTGTACTCGAAGAAGTTGATTTCGTTGAGTGCGGGCAGATAGTCGGGACCTGCGACTGCAGAGGAAACGGATCTTCTTCCCAGGCTTCTGAGAGTCTCCGCACCGTCTGTGCTTGTCAGCCAGTCCATGAAGAGCTTTGCGGCTTCAAGGTTCTTTCCGTTCTTGATGATTCCGGCACCTTCGACTCTGCGGCCTGTTCCCTCTTCAGGATAGAGATAGTTGACGGGACTGCCTTTTGCCATGGCTGTGGCGACGTTCTTCTCTCCTGTGAGAGTGAACCAGAACTCTCCTCTTTCAACAGCGGCAGGACCTGTCGTTGAATCCGGAAGGTATGTCGTTCCGTTCTCTGCAATCTTCTTTGCAAGCTCGAGATTGTCTCCGGAAAGCTTGTAGAGCATATAGAGCTGGGCATATCCGCTTCCGGTCGAGGGGCTTGTCAGAACGATGTGACCCTTGTACTTGGGATCTGCAAGATCAAACCATGACTTCGGAATCATGTCGCCCTTGACCTCTTCCGTGTTGTACATGATTGTCTGCAGGGGCATGGAAATCGAATAATACCTGTACTCCGAATCCTTGTACACATCTTCGACCAGCGCATCGTTAGCGGTCTTGTAGGGAACATAGTAGTCGAGGATGGAATCGAGGTTTTCCTTTGCGATAAGGATGATCACATCCGCTTCCTCTCCGTTGATGATTCTGGTGGGGATGTTGGCGGACTTGTCCTGCACCATCTGGCACTTTACGTTCGGATACTTGACATTGAATGCGTCGATAAGAGCCTGACACTCATCGATTGTTCCACCTGTGTAGATGTACAACTCCATCTTCTCGGTCTTTGCGCCCTGAGCTGCATCTGCTTCTGCCGCGCCCTGTGCGAAAACTGTGAACACAGCGGCCAGCATCAAAAGAACTGCTAATGCTTTCTTCATTTTATATAGCCTCCTATTAAATGCTATTGCTTGGTAATTCTATCATAAAGATCATTAAAAACAATAGGGGTTCGGCTTCGGAATTGGAAAGAAGCGTCGGAAATGTGCTATAATCGGGGCCATGGAGCTCAAAGGAAAGATAGTCCTGAAGGACAGGATAATCAGCGGAACCCTCGCATTTGAGAACGGAAGAATCACCGGGATAAAGGAGCATCCGTGTCCGGAACCGGAGTGTTTCATCATGCCCGGATTCGTGGACCTGCACACGCACGGAAGCGGCGGTTTCGATTTCATGGACGGCGCGGCATCCGACATCACGGGCGCAGCACAGAGCCTCGCAAAGCACGGGACCACGACCTGCTTTCCGACCACGCTCACCAGTTCCGATGATGAAATGATGGCCTTCTTTGAGAATTTCAAGCAGATTCACAGGGAACAGGCGCAGAACAGGCTGCCGTTGTGTGCGAAGATGCCTGCTCTTCATCTCGAGGGACCGTACTTCGACATGGAGATGAAGGGCGCCCAGAACCCCCGTTACATACGCAACCCCGAGCCGGAGCATTACAACCGCATGCTGGAGGCCGCCGGAGGTCTTGTGGGAAGATGGTCCGTGGCCCCGGAGCTTCCGGGTGCCATGCGCTTCATCGACGACATGGTCGCACACGGAATCCTGGTCTCCGCGGCGCACACGGCTGCCACATACGATGTGGTTTCCGAGGCCTATGACCACGGCCTGAACATGCTTACCCATTTCTACAGCGGCATGAGTACGATCACGAGAAGGGGAGGCTTCCGCATCCTGGGCGCAGTTGAGAGCGGGTATCTGATTGACGGAATGAACGTGGAGCTTATCTGCGACGGACTGCACCTTCCGCCCGACCTTCTGAGGATGATCTTCAAGCTCAAGGACCACGGCAGGATCACCGCATGCTCCGACAGCATGAGAGGTGCCGGTATGCCCGAAGGGCCGTCGGTGCTGGGTCCGAAGAACAACGGCATGCCGTGCATAATAGAGGGCGGGATCGCGAAGCTCACCGACCGGTCCTGTTTCGCGGGAAGCGTGGCCACCGGAGACAGGCTGGCAAGGACGCTCCACTGCATCATGGGGCTCGGACTGGACGAGGTCTCGAGGATACTGTGCCTGCAGCCGGCTGCTCTGGCCGGTCTGGACGGGGAGATCGGATCCATAGAGGCGGGAAAACGCGCGGACCTTGTGGTCTGTGACGGCAACATCGGAATAAAACAGGTTTATGTGGACGGCAATGCCGTTCTGTGAGGTGAATATGAACATCAACATTTCTGTTTCCGCCATAGCAGCGGAGAACGGACGCAAGGCGGCAATCAAGGCCGCCCAGCTCATCAATGAAGCCATAGCAAGTAAGGGACATGCCAGGATCATTCTGTCGACCGGTGCAAGCCAGTTCGAGATGTTCGAGGCCCTGGTGAAGCTCGACGTGGACTGGTCCAGGGTCGAGATGTTCCATCTGGACGAGTACGTGGGTCTTCCGGAGAGCCACATCGCATCGTTCCGCAAGTATCTGAAGGAGAGGTTCGTCAACATCGTCCATCCGGCTGCGGCACATTTCGTCAACGGAGAAGGCGATGTGAAGGCCAACATTGAGGAACTCACAAAGGCCCTGCGCAGCGAGGAGGTCGATGTGGGTCTGATCGGAATAGGCGAGAACGGGCACATCGCGTTCAACGACCCGCCGGCGGACTTCGATGCGACCGAGGCCTACAGGGTCGTGAACCTGGACCACAAGTGCCGCATGCAGCAGGTGGGCGAGGGCTGGTTCGCAACGGAGGACGATGTCCCGAAACAGGCCATCTCGATGCTCCCGAAGCAGATCATGGCGTGTAGGGCCATAGTGTCCGTCGTGCCCCACAAGGTCAAAGCCAAAGCCGTCTATGACACTATAACGCAGAAAGTGAACAATATGGTTCCCGCCACGCTGCTCAAGACGCACCCGCAGTGGTATCTGTTCATAGACGACGACGCGGCGTCGATGCTGATAGGCTGATAAGAAAACGGCACCGGTTTTCCCGGTGCCGTTCTGTTTCCATTAGATCTATCTCAGATAGAATACTTCAGTCCGAATGTCAGCTGAAGGTCCGAAGCATTGTTGTCCGCCACATTGCCCTTGTTTTTGATGATCAGGTAGTCGGCGGCGAGGTTCAGGCTGAAGCATCCGTCCACGAAATACTCGCCTGTGAGCGAGAGGACGATTCTCTGCTCAATGGCATGTGTCTGGATAAGAACTCCGTCTGCGTAGTTGTTCGCGGCGGTTCCGATTGTGTAATCATTGGAATCGAACACGTTGTATGTCGTAGGCGTCGAGACCTCGGGCGTTTCGTCCGTCTGGGATCCGTCGTACTTGCCCCAGGGGCTTGAGACATCCATTGAGCCGTGCTTCATGTACATGGCTTCGAATCCGACCTTGAAGATACCGGCCTTCTCATAGTTCACCCTGCCATCGAAGAGGATAAGGTCGTTCCCGTATGTGTATGTCACGAACTGTCTTGAGTACACAACCGAGTTGCCCATCACGAAGCTTCTGTAGATCGCATCGTATCCGTAGCCTACCTTCTCGTTGCCGTATGAAGGTCCTCCATAGTAATGAAGACCGCGGAGGAAAAGATAGGGATCGGTTTTTGCGAATTCCAACGAGCCTGTCATGATTCCGCTTCCTGCTGCGAATGCGCCCTTCACGCCTGCGAGGAAGCCGAATGCCGACGGATTCTCCTTCGGTTCACCCGGGCCTCTGAACTCATCAACCGCCAACTGGCCGTAGATATTCAGGCCTGCAAGCGGTGTGTAGTTCGCCTCGAAAACCAGAAGGGAATTCGCATTGTTGGCTATATATTCGTTGTGCATGAAACCGAACGGGTTTATCTGGGCAATGGAGAAATCCTGTCCGATTGCCGGATTCGACCAGAACATGCAGGCTTCGTTTATGATGAGACCGACCTTCTCCTTGCAGAGATTGAACTCCAGACGGTGGGCGACAAGCGCCTTGTAGCCGTCCATGCTTGTGAACTGTCCCTGCGGTGCGGCACTGAAAGGATAGACCGTTCCGACGATGGAGTATTTGAAGGCGTTGAAGAATGTGTTGAACCTGACCATCGTGTGCAGCGGGAAGGAATCCGAGAACATCATGTTACCCGTCTCGCCGCCGCCCCATGAAAGCTTGTCCCTTCCGGCCATCAGTGACCAGTGCTCTCCGCCTGCGGCAACGAATGCCCGTTTGGGGAACGACCAGTCGAAACCATTGAAAAGGTCTTCTCCGAGGAAAAGAAGCGAATTCATTACAGGAATGTTGATTGACATTGTATTTTGGTAGAGTTCGTTGTTTCCGCTACCGTCCATGAGAATGATTCCGTTGGCCAGAGAGAACTCAAAATAGCCGTAGAAGTTGTCCGTGGGCCAGGTCTCGAACGTGAAGTTCAGGAACTTCTGCCTGTCCGCATAATTGTGGAACCAGTCTTCGTTCTGGGTGAAATTGTCGCTGTCGGTGTGGAAATAGCCCTCGATCGCAATCTCGAAACCGAACTGCATGGCGAAGTTGTCGCCGTACTGGCGCTTTGGCTCGGATGTGATTTCCGCGCTTATGTAATCGTAGTACTTCTGCGCAGCCTCGGACAGGGAGGACCTGTCGATCCTTGCGAGCATCAGCTGGAGCTCCGCTTCGCTCCAGGGGCCGGACGAGGACGGCATGGCCTTTCCCGCCATGATGTACAGTGTCTCCATGGCCTTGTAGATGCCGGAGTCCACGGAATAGATCTTCTGCTGGTTCGAATAGGCGAAAGCGGAAGTCAGGACAAGTGCTGCCAGAAGCAGGACGGTAATCAGCTTTTTCATAGACGAATCTCCAATTTTGTTCTTGTTGTCACTTAATTATAGAGGAGAACCCTGCATATGTCATCAAAAAGGGGATAATATTCCTTTTGGTTCAATTCCTGACCGTTATGCTTTATAATTGCGTCATGAAGCGTTTGAAAGCATTCCCGGTTGTCGTTCTGCTGCTCTTCCTGGTTCTGTCTTCCGCGGTTGCGTCGGTTTCCTTCTCCGTGGGACCGCGTGCGGAGTACAGGCCGTTCGACCATGATTTCACCAATTCCGAAAACCTCAAGGATGCGGACAGCTTCGTATACGGGCTGGAGGCGGGCCTTTTCTGGAAGGATTTGGTGGGACTTGAACTCGACGTCGGGATACAGGACAAGGTGATGACCACCACGTATCTGTGCTTCAGGTTCAAAGTGGCCGGTCCGGTGGCCCTGAAGGCCGGAGCGGGAATCAACCTCGAATTCTCCAAGAGGCAGGATGACGGGAAGGTCGTTGTGACTTCCGGCGGACTGCTGTTGAAGCGGCTGAAGTATGTCTCGGAATATCCCTCCGAACTAATGCTCAGGACATTCATGTTCAAGGCCGCAGTGGAAGTGGAAATCGCAGGATTCCTTGCCCTGCAGGCTGATTATCTGGTGGTACCCCATTATCTCCATTCGGTCGTTGCCGAGGACAAGGGCCTTCCCGGCATATTCTTCTCCGGAATCCTGGGCGTTTCGCTCAAGTATGTGATTTGAGGTGGGCCATGACGGGAAGAAGATCTGTTCTGACGGTTGTTTCAATGCTGATTCTGTTTCTCATCTGCTCCTGCGACCTCTTCCACCTGAAGGTGGTCTGGGAGGAGGAGAAGGACCTTTCCGGTTTCGTCCTCAGCGTGGACGGCGGTTCGGTCGAACTGACCTGTCCTGCAGTCGGTTCCGCAGCCCACTACCGCTGGTATCTGGAAGAGGTGCAGGTCCATGACGGACAGACCTATGCGGCCGAGGCGTTCGCCGAGCCTGCCGTGCGGAGCTATACTTGCGTTGTCACGGGGTCTTCGGACGAGATTCTCTTCACAAAGGAATACGTCCTTGCATACACCGGCCTGCCCACCGTTTACGTGAACACAAAGTCGGGAGATAAGATTGCATCGAGAAACGAATATGTCGATGCCGACATAAGGATCCTCAAGGCCGACGGCACGGAGGACCTGAATTCCGAATGCACCGTCAAGGGCAGGGGAAACAGCTCCTGGTTCGACCATGAGAAGAAGGGCATGAACTTCAAGCTGCCTTCGAAGAGCAAGGTCCTGGGCATGAAGAAGAGCAAGAAGTGGTCCGTAATCTCAAACGACACGGACAGCTCCATGATGGGCAACTGGTTCGCCTCGTACATCGGAAGGACGATCTTCAACTCCGGAGCCGAATGGGAGCCGAAGTACGAGTTCGTGAACCTCGTGGTCAACGGGGACTATGCGGGCTGCTACGTAATTGCCGAATCGATAAAGATAGAAGGCAACCGCGTCGACATCCCCGACATCGCAGAGCTTACGAAGGATCCGGAAAACGACAACAACGGAGACGGGAAGGTCGACCTGTACGACGGCGGCTTCATCATGGAGGTCTCGTTCAACGGAAGGGGCAACACAACGGCCACGATGTACGGAGCCCATCTGAGCTTCAAGGACCCGGACCTGGACGAGGTCGAGGGCGACTGGACGCGCAAGGCCATAGCCGAACATGCGACGCAGGTGGTCAACCGGTTCGAGGCCGCCCTGTTCGGTGATTCGGGTGCGGATTACAGGGATTACCTGGACGTCCCGTCCTTCATCGACTGGTATCTGGTGAATGAATTCATGGGAAATTTCGAAGCAGGATTCCTCACATCGACCTATTTCTACTACAATCCCGCCGACGGGAAAATCCACATGGGGCCCAACTGGGATTTCGACAAGACGATCCTGTTCCTCGGAAACGAGGTCGTTACGGGAAGGGAGAGGAACTACTGGTTCCGGGAGCTGGTCAGGGATCCCGCGTTCGTGGCCGCCCTGAAGGACAGGTGGAACAGCAAGAAGGCCGGACTTGAAGACGCATTCGACATTCTGGCAGACAAGTTCCATGATATCGACGCCGCAAGGGAGATGAACGACAGGCGGTGGAACAGACAGGACGGGGCCACGGAAAGCCGTGTCCTCCAGTGGCTCGGGTCCAAGATGGAATGGATGGACTCGTACATAGAATCATTATGAGGTATACTGCGCCCATGAAAAGGAAAGCCGTTGCAACCCTGCTGACAGCCGTGATGCTCGCATTCTGCCTGGCAACCGTGTCAGCCTCCGAATCAGAACCCGTGAAAGCGATAATATATCCGCTGGATTCCCCCTTGTACGAAGACATGGACGCCCTCTACGCCCTGTGCGGACTTGCAAGACCGTCCACCAACCGTCCGTGGTCCGACGCGGAGGCCAGAAGGATCCTCGACAGGATCGATCCCGACGCTCTGGGCGCGGCAGCCTCCGGGCTGTACGACGAGATCCTCTCGATTCTCGGCGAGGGCCTCAGGTGGCAGTTCGGCGATGACTTCCAGCTCACGCTGGGAGTTGACTTCGCCTTGGAGATGTACGCCCATTCGAACCAGGACGATTTCACCACGGGGGACGACTGGGAGCGCAGCTACAATGAGCGCAAGAGCCTCATGAAGTTCAACTTCGAGTTCACCAGCGGAGAGAACTTCTACACCGCAAGCGACCTCCATTACCGCTACAAGAGGGCGGACCAGGACGATGTCTTCGAGTACTATTACGGCAACCTGGATTCCAACGACCACTATGTGGCCTCGTATGCGATAGAGCCGGACAGCAACGCCGCGCACGTGAAGCAGTCCAACCAGTTCACCCGGGCATTCTTCACCAACGTCTATTTCAACACCGAGCACTTCTCGTTCATCTGGCCCAGACGGGCCGTGCTGTCCCTGGGCGGCGACAACTGGAACTTCTCGATCAACAGGGACGTTCTGAGCCTGGGCAACGCAAGCGTCGGGAACATGCTGGTGGACGGCCACCATTTCAGCGATTATGCACGCCTGACACTGTTCGGCGAATATTTCAAGTACGACTGGGTGCTTCTCTTCCTGAACACGATAGTCTCGGACAACGAGCACACGGAGCAGGATGAGGGAAGGATCTTCATGATCCACACCCTGAATTTCAGGATACTGGACAAGGTCTCGCTGACCGTGAGCGAGAACGTCATGTACAGGTACGACACCTTCGACCTGCAGTATCTCAACCCGGCGTTCATCTTCCACAACCTGAACAACCGCGGAATGTTCAACGCCCTGGCCTATGTCGACATCAACTGGGCGGTCATGCCCGGTCTCGAGGTGTACGGCCAGTACGCGCTGGACCAGGCAAGGGCTCCGCACGAGGGCACCAGCCAGAGCGACTCCTCAGGTTTCGTGGCCGGAATCAGGTATACCAATGCCCTTGGCAACGGGGTCCTTTCATCCTACGCCGAGTTCGCGCAGACCACGCCGCTCCTGTACAGGAGGGACATAGTGGATTTCGTCAGGTGCTACAGGTACTGGTCATTCTCCAACGGGACCTTCGTAGGCGGCCACGTGCCGTTCTTCGACTACATAGGCTTCCCGTACGGAGGGGACTGCAGACTGCTTGAGGTCAGAAGCACGTACACGTCGCTGGAGCACTGGAAGGTCAGCCTGTTCGGAAGGTTCGCCGACCACGGCGTCATGAACATCTTCATGAGCCACAGCACGAGCGGAAACAACGAGGACGATGCGAATTACGCGGGAAAGACCCCGTCCGGAGACGTCATCTGCCGGAGCCTCGTGTGCGGACTGGAGTTCGAAGCGGACCTGGACAGGCTGTTCAGCTGGCCCGGGGTCTCGTTCGAAGGTGAACTGGACTGGGTCAACAGGTGGGGCTACACCAAGGCCACCAGGGAGTATTCCGACCACGAGGCGGACATCCAGCTGACGCTGGGCTTCTCGGTGTCGGTCTGAAAAAGGACGGAGGAGGGGGTTCTGTAACCACCATACCGATAGAATTGTTTTACAAATGCATGCTATATGCTTTTGCAGGAGGGAAGAAATGAAGAAAGTAATTCTCACACTCTGCCTTGTCCTCTTGGCAGGTGCTCTTTTCGCAGGAGTGAAGGGTGTTGTCAACTTCAAACCGCAGTTCAAGTTCGACAACACACCTGCGGCGGATGTTGAAACGGTAGGCTACTACAACAACATCGGTTGGAAGCAGGCCGTAGGACCCCAGCTCGACAACTGGTACATGACCAAGCAGGACTACTGGCTCGAGGCCTTCAAGCAGCCCAGCGCACTGGACATCGGCTTCACGGCACAGGGCGACAAGTTCGGTCTTGTCTTCATCATGGACGTCAGACAGGACACCCTGGCTTATTTCATCAACGGCAACAAGGGCAATTTCTCCAACATTCCGTTCCTGAAACTCATGATCGAGCTCAACTTCCCGAGACTGGGATACATCGACTACCAGTCGACGGACGGCAACTTCTACGCCTCCCTCGGACGCAGGCAGATCAAGTGGGGACCGGCCACATACGACCTGGCGATCTCAGATTCACAGCCGTTCCTTGACAGCGCGTTCATCACGTTCGACATCCCGATGAACAACGGCTGGAAGTTCTGGTACAGTCTGACCGGCATCGCCTACAAGTACTTCCTAAACTACGGAAAGTACATCGACAAGGACTATGTCGACAATTACTTCGGTCCTTCCGACGACCACAAGACATGGGGTCCCAAGACCACGTTCGCCCACAAGTTCTCGATGGAGAAGGACAACCTGAGGTTCACGTTCGCCGAGCTCAACAACGTCTACGGCAAGGATCCCTCGCTTCTGGACTTCTCGCCCACGGTCGTCTGGCATGACAACTATCAGGACGATTTCTCCAACGTCATGCTGAGCTTCACCGCAGAGGGCAAGTTCGGTCCGGTGAGAGCGTACGCGAACTTCACCATGGACGACTACGATCTTCCGCACGAGACTCCCGAGCCGGGCACGTTCAGCGGCAAACCGCCTGCAATCGGATTCGTGGCCGGAATCGAGATCAACCTTTTCAAGGGCGAGGAGATCAAGTCCTCCAAGTTCGACTACACGGACTACGTCCTGAGGGAGGACACCTTCAAGTCGCTGACCGGTCTGAACATCGGCTACGAGTTGTACTACTGCTCGAAGTTCATGTACAACAGGAGCTCCAACGTAGGTAAGTTCACATCGCCGTACCAGTTCATCAGCTTCGCCGGATCCGGATACTGCTTCGACGAGAACGCCTTCTACCTGGGCTTCAAGTACGGTCCGGATTCGATGCTGCACAGGTTCTACGCAGAGTACACGGACAACCCGCTCAAGGCATACTTCAGCGCAGAGCTTCTCAGACGCGGTTCCTACACGATCGACACGGAGTACTCGCCGTCCTATTCGAACGCGCACCTGAACACCCCGTACGACCTGACGGCTCCCGTCACCACGGTCCTGATGCTCGAGGCAGGCTGCTCGTACTACCTGCAGGAAGGCTTCAGGCTCGACGCCTCCCTGGGATTCACGAAGGACTTCACCCACGACAACCAGGCCTTCAAGGCCAGCATCGGAGCATCCATCGCCGTCTGCGACGTGGACTGGGCGAACCTCTTCTGATAACCCGATCCGATTCATATCACGGGCTGCGGCAGCTTTGCCGCAGCCTGTATTTTTTAAGCATAAAAACGGCGTGTTTTTCTCAATAAACCCATACAACATGCGGATTTGTGTGAATTTCGGGATATTATCCCTACATTTTTACGTTCGTACTCAAGAATAATCTTTCCGACCCTTTGTTTTTCCTTGCATGTCCGCAGTCTCCTAATGTAAGATACAAAAGATACTCCGTCGCATGACGGGGTAAGACTGTTGCATTATTTGTACCGCAAATAAAAAGGAGAAACACAATGAAGAAACTGTTTGCTGTTTTGCTCATTGCAATGATCGCTTTCTCGGCTTTCGCCAACGGCGAAGAAGAGACCGCAACTGCGGCTGTCCAGAAGTCCGCAGTCCAGCAGGCCATTGAGAAGGCCCAGACAATGTCGCTTGCCGAACTCGAGGCAGCCGCAAAGGCAGAGCTCGAGGCCAATCCCGACATGAAATTCAACGCCGATTCACTCACATCCGGCATCAAGAAGGCTCTTACTGCATTCGAGAAGAAGTACACATGGGCAGCCGGAAGGACCGCCTACAACTCGAAGAAGGGTTCCGAGTACCAGCCCAAGCTCATCGCCGCTCAGGAAGCCAATTCCTACATCGCCGACTTCGTCATGATCCAGGATGCATCGTTCCTCAAGAACGCCATGCTCGACACGGGCTTCCTTCTCAGCTACGATCCGTCGGATTCCGACATCAAGATCGCCGATGCCGACAAGAACCCGCTGGTCGGAGTCACCTTCAACAAGGTCTTCATCTATGATAACAGCACGGTCGGAAAGGACCAGCTCAAGAACGTCTGGCAGATGACCGGTGTCGACGGAGTCTCCCTCAAGGGCGTCCACAACGTCTCCTACCAGAATCCGCTCGGAGAAGACATCAACATGAGCTTC